>NZ_JACJQM010000004.1:0-218964 GCF_014696655.1 Nostoc sp. FACHB-888
CTAGCAGGGTGGGGATCATTAGTACGCCGAACCAACCGATATATAAACGGTTGTTGGTGCTGGTGATCCACTCGCAAAACCGATCCCATACGTTGGCGCTTGAGCGCTGTTGTAAGGTTGCTGTCATGGTTTTATAAGTGCGGTTAGTTATTTATAAATCAGGCGGTTTTGTTTTTGCCTGTGAAACTACTTTACAATGCTTTACAATTTTTAATCAACTTTTATTGCTTCAGTAAAACTGATAGAAGTAATTAGTTTTACTTATTTAAAAGTAAACAACGAGGTCAGGGTAAGCCGAAACCTCTTTTGTATAACATCACAAGATAGTTGTAAAAATTCTGATTCTGTTGCCTACTGATCTGGGAATAATAACTTTATAGATTACTAGGAATTAGCAATTGACAAGGAGTACTAAATATGTATTAAGGTTAAAAACCATATCTTTCGTAAGGGCACAGCATTGTCTATTTGCGTAGTTTACCGCCGTAGGCATCGCAGGATAATTAAGACAAAGCCTGAAAACTTCCTATTTTAGGCAATGCATATCACGATGCATTTGTACAGTGCATAAGTCGTAATTACCACTATTCCAAAAAAATTAACCTCCAGTTAACCATTGGGGTTTTTTGTTTGGCAAAATGGCATATCTCTAAATTAGGCAGTTGCTATGGTATTTGAGTAGGATACATTCCATGCGAAAAAGTACTGACTTGCATTACCCCTGGCTAACTACCAGGGGTTTTTATTGGAACTTTTATTTAAATATTGCACCATTCTTCTCAATAGTGATTTTAAGTCAATATAAGCTTATATCGAGACCAAAAAATCAACTACAACTAATTAATGATGACAGAAGCTAAAAACGTAATCGGTGGAAACCTAGAAGTCTGCTGCACTTCTCCTATAACCGGGTTTTACCGCGACGGTTTTTGTCGCACAGGTGGTCAGGATTTCGGGTCGCACGTCGTATGTGCCGAAATGACATTAGAATTCTTGGAGTTCACCAAATTACAAGGGAACGACCTAAGCACACCTGTTCCTGATTTTAATTTTCCTGGACTGAAGCCTGGCGATCGCTGGTGTTTATGTGCTTCTCGCTGGCAAGAAGCTCTCCAAGCTGGCGTTGCTCCACCTGTTATCCTGTCTGCAACCCATGCTAGAGCTTTGGAAATGGTTTCCCTAGACGATCTGAAAAAACATGGACTAACTTCGTCTTGATTTGAAATTGGGCATTGGGAATGGGGCATGGCGCATGGGGCATTGGTCAATAATTAATAGTTATTCTTCCCCTGCTCGCCCTGCTCCCTCATCTCCCCCACTCCCTAATTCAAAATCAACTCACTGCAACTTCCACAGGTAGCTTTAATACATTGACAACCATAGCAATTAATTTAGTGGGGTCTATTGGCTTAGATAAATGCTGCTGAAACCCTGCTGAAAGTGCTTCTAAGCGGTCTTCTTCTCGCGTGTATGCTGTTAAAGCGATCGCTGGAATACATCCGCCTTTTTCTGGTTCTAAAGAGCGTAGTTTCCGAATCAGCATATAACCATTTTTCTCAGACATACCGATGTCGCTAATCAGGATATCTGGTTTTGCTTGTTCAAGTATTGCTAGGGCTTCATCAACTGATGCTACCGCAGTGGTAGAAGCCCCATACTCTTCAAACATAAAACTGAGAAAGTTACGGGTATCTGTTTCATCATCTACAACTAAAACTCTTAATCCAGTAAGGGGTGTCGATGCCACAGGGGAGGAAATTTCTTCTGTGGCTTCTCTACTCGCTCTGCTACCCCTATTGTCTTGTAAGAGTGGCAGTTTCACAGTAAAGGTTGCTCCTTCTCCTGTACCTGGACTTTGGGCAAAGATTGTACCCTTGTGCAGTTCCACTAAATGACGGACGATCGCTAATCCTAGTCCTAGCCCATTGTGCGATCGCGTTGTGGTGCTGTCTGCTTGCCGGAAACGCTCAAATACTTTGGGTAAGAACTCGGAACTGATACCAATACCGGTATCGATAACTTGAATTTGGGCGTATTTATGAGTTGTTTGTTCTTCACCACAAATTACTGACAGATTCACATCTACCCTGCCACCCTTGGGAGTGAACTTAATAGCATTAGTTAGTAAGTTCCAGACTATTTGCTGTAACCGGGCTGGATCGCCATAAACTGAACCTACCGAAGTATCTAAGGCGATATTCAGCTTTATATCTTTTGGTTCTGCTAAGGGACGCACTGCCTCTAAGGCTGCCTCCATTACCGTGATCAGATTCACCGCAGATACATTTAACCGCAGTTGACCTCGGATAATCCGGGATACATCTAAGATATCCTCAATTAGTTGCATCTGAGATGTAGCGTTGCGTTCAATCGCCTCTAAGGCGCGGGAAGTGGCTTTTTCGTCAAGTTTCTTAGAGCGGAGTATTTTTGACCAGCCCAGCATTGAGGTTAGAGGCGTGCGGAGTTCGTGCGAGAGAACGGCGAGAAACTCGTCTTTCATCCGATTTGCTGCTTCTGCTTCCTGTCTTGCCGTTTGTTCTCGAATTACTTGAGCGCGGACTTCTTCTGCTTGCTTGCGTTCAGTGATATCTTCGAGAGTGCCTACATATCCTAGCAATTCCCCTTGACCGGAAAGCATCGGTGATGAGCGAACTTGAACCCAACGGACGATACCATGAGCAGTTTGAAACCGAAACTCTTCAGAGTAATCACGACCTTGATAAATGTAGTTAGACCAACTGGCGATTGCTCGTTCTCTATCTTCTGGATGAACAGATTCTAGCCATCTCTTTTCTAAACTCTCTGTTGCTTTCAAGCCACAAATTGCCTGATACCGGGGATTAGTATACTTACATCCTCCTTCAGTATCAATTTCAAAAATCCCAACGGGTGAACAGGTACTCAGCGATCGAAATCGTTCTTCACTTTGTCTGAGTTCCGCATTCACAGCTACCAGTTGTGCTGCTTGTTGCTTGACAGCTTCTGTTTTCTTAAATAGTTCTACGAATACTGTGACTTTAGAAGTCAAAATATTGGGGTCTAATGGTTTGAGCAAGTAATCAACTGCACCCAAGGCATAGCCTTTAAAAAGCATTTGATCGCTGGTGCTAAAGGCGGTGAGAAAGATAATTGGAGTGTGACGCGATCGCCCCCGATTGCGAATCAAGGTTGCAGTTTCAAAGCCATCCATCCCTGGCATTTGCACATCCAGCAAAATCACTGCAAAGTCTTGATGTAGCAGACACCTCAAAGCTTCTTCCCCAGAAGTAGCTCTCACCAAATTCTCTCCCAGTTTTTCCAGGATTGCTTCTAGTGCTAGCAAATTTTCTAGTTTATCATCCACTAGGAGGATGTTTACTTTGGGTTCCATCTGCATGGGTTTATTTCCGTGATGAGTGACAAAGCTTGACCATTTGGGAAGCAATGTTTGAAAGTGTTAAAATCCAGTCTACAGCAACAGCAGAAATTGCTGCTTCTGGCATAACTTCGCTCTCAGCAGTTGCAGGTTCTTGTACGATAGTTAGTCCTCCCAATGATTTTATTTTCTTAAGACCTTGCATGCCATCTTGGTTTGCTCCTGTCAATATTACACCAATAACTTGCTGGCTGTAGACATCGGCTGCTGACTCAAACAGCACATCAATTGATGGTCTAGCATAAGAAACAGGTTCATCAGTAGAGAGAGCAAAGTGACCTGGTTCAACCAACAAGTGATAATCTGCTGGAGCTAGGTAGATATGTCCTGGTAATATTTCGTCTTTGTCTTCCACTTCTCGAATCGGCAACGAAGTATATTCTTGTAATAACTCCTGGAGTGTGTTGTTAGACTCCTTGTGACGGTGTTGCACGATCGCGATCGGCACTAGAAAGTCTGCTGGTAAATTACCCAGGAGAATTTTTAAGGCTGATAATCCGCCCAAAGAAGTACCAATGACCACAATTTCAAATGCCACTTGTTTTGTCCTCACACCTGTTAGTGTGACTTGATGGCTCATCAAATCCTTTCAGCATTCTCCAGTTCCACTACAGCTACTAAGGGACTTCCAAATAAAAAAATATGCCATCGCTTTTAGGGCAGGGGAGCAGGGAGCAGGGAGCAGGGGGAGGAAAAATCGTTTTGATTCCAAAAATTGGATAGTTTATTTTTTGCAGTTCCCTAACTTACCTTGACTTGCTTTTATACCCACTAACCAAAATTATATATTTTTGTCATTTCCATTACAATTAAAAATTTTATCATTGTGAAGTACTTTACATAAATAATATGATCTTTATGGTTTTTTAAATTTTAGTTAATGCCAGAATCGATACATTATAGAAATATATTTTTGCTAAATAACTAACTTTTAAAAGTTTAATTATTATTGTTTTGACAATTCATAAAAATTTACTTAAGCTAAAGGATAGGTTAAGCAAATCAACAAACGACAGCGATTTGGTTTAGCTACATCAAAAATTGCTGTTGTAGACTATTGGCGTGAGGAAATTAATCGTAACCAAAGTCGTTCCATAAAGGCAAGTTTACTAAATTTGTCTACAAAAAGCTAAGACATAATTAAGCGTATTGCGCCGCGCACATATTGAACAGATTTCGGTCAATTATCGATAGATACTTGTAGTGATGTTAGCGGGTATCCATCAATCATTAAAGTTTGACCATAGTGCGGTAGATATGTCCAGGAGAATCCAATGCTTCAGTATTTTACATCATTGAACGACCACAATTTGCCCTATCCAGATACGATTCATCCCATCGTTGTCCACTTCGTAATTGCGATGGTATTGTTTTCCTTTTTCTGCGATGTAGTTGGCTATTTTACTGGTAAATCCGGTCTTTTTGAGGTGAGTTGGTGGAATATGTTAGTTGCAACGATCGCTATTTTCGTTGCGATTATTTTTGGTCAGTTTGAAGCGGGTTTAGCACAGCCTTACAGCCTAGCTAAATCGGTACTGAATTTGCATACGCTGATTGGTTGGTCACTTTCGGGAATCATCACAGCGATTACAGCTTGGCGCTATGTAATTCGTTCCCGGAATCCGCAAAAAGTACCGATTTATTATTTGGGAGCCGGACTAGTTTTAACTTTGATAGTTGGCTTGCAAGTATATCTCGGAGATGAACTTGTTTGGGTCTATGGATTGCATACAGTGCCAGTTGTGGAAGCAGTAAAGGATGGTCTGTTGCGATGAACTCAGAATTAATTGATCAATTAAGCGGCTCTCTAGGCGCAAACGGATTACCTTACACAATTCCCATTCATCCCAACTTAGTCCATCTGACAATAGGTTTGTTCATCATTGGAATGACCTTTGATATTGTCGGTGTTCTGTTCCCCTTTGAAAAATGGGTCTTCAAATTTTTAGCAATTACTGTGGAACGTGACAACTTATTTGATGTTGGCTGGTACAACATGCTAGGTGCCAGCATCATCACATTTTTCACAGTGGCAGCAGGCTTTTACGAAATGCTGTTGGCAACACCACCAGCTGATATGAAAAGTGCCTGGGGATTACAGGCAATGGAAACTATGCTTTGGCATGGTGTGGGTGGTGTGTTCTTATTAGCGCTGATTGTTGTCTTGACCATCTGGAGAGGATGGCAGCGCTTCGTTTGGGCCAAACAAGAATATAAACAGACAGATAGAGAAGTGCAATGGATTTATCTGTTGGCAGGCATAGCAATCATGTTTATTCTGTACGTCCACGGAACACTAGGGGCGCAAATGGCTGCCGAGTTTGGCGTACACAATACAGCAGATAATTTGCTGCGATCGCACCAAGACCTCAATACAACACTCAAATAAGTCATTTGTCCTTTGTTTAAAGTTACTAACCATCGACCAATGACTAATAACCAATGACTAATGACCATGAAAATCCAGAAGATTTTAAATATTTTGACGCTGCTTACAGGCGCGATCGCAGTGACTATTACGAGTCTCTGGATCGGGAAACAGGCTTACTCCTGGCTTCCCCCCCAAGCAGCAGCCGAATCCCAATTAGTTGATGATTTGATTAGCTTCTTAGTAACCCTCGGTGCCTTCATCTTCTTGGGAGTAACGAGTACTTTAATGTATTCTGTGATCTTCCATCGGGCAGTCAAAGATGACTTCACTGATGGCCCCCCAATTCATGGCAATGTCACCTTAGAAGTTGTCTGGACAGCAATCCCAATTCTTTTGGTGTTTTGGATTGCGGGTTACAGCTACCAAGTTTACGAACAAATGGGAATTCAAGGCCCATCGGAATTAGTTCACCTGCATAATCCGTTAGCAATGCAATCGGCTCATGCAGAACCAAATGATGCACCAGCTAAGGCTTTAGCGGAACCTGTAGAAAAAATCGACGTACTAGCTAAACAGTGGGCGTGGGTTTTTCATTACCCAGAAAAAGATATTACCAGTACCGAATTGCATTTACCTAGCGATCGCCGGATACGTTTAGCGCTGAAATCACAAGACGTTCTCCACGGCTTTTATATACCTGCATTTCGCCTCAAGCAGGATATTATTCCCAACCATGCGATCGACTTTGAATTTACTCCTATCCGTCCTGGCCAATACCGATTAACCGATTCTCAATATAGCGGTACATACTTTGCGACGATGCAGGCGAATGTGGTTGTCGAATCTCCTGAAAATTATCAGCAATGGCTAGCACAAGCTGCAACCCAAAAGCCATCCCTAGCAAATAATCAAGCAGCTTCTGAGTATGCCCAAACATCCAATCAATCAGTGCAAACTGGTTGGGTTACAGTTCCACCTGCTGCACCTCCTCTAGTCAATTCACCTGGTTGAAAGGAAAGTAACCATGACTAATGTTCCTATTGAAGGTATCCTTCTCCCCGATGAGAAGCATAACCACGAATCTCCAAGTAATTGGAAAGAATACTTCAGCTTTAGTACTGACCACAAGGTAATTGGTATCCAGTATCTCGTTACCTCCTTCTTCTTCTTTCTCGTCGGCGGTATCTTTGCGATGGTGATGCGGGGAGAACTGATGACACCCGAATCAGATTTAGTAGATCGCACCATCTACAACGGTATGTTCACCATGCACGGCACTATAATGCTGTTTTTGTGGACATTTCCCTCACTGGTTGGTTTTGCCAACTATTTAGTACCCCTGATGATTGGGGCACGAGATATGGCATTTCCCCGCCTCAACGCCGTCGCCTTTTGGATGGTGCCAGTAGTCGGAATTATCATGATGGCTAGCTTCTTTGTCCCTGGTGGCCCAGCCCAAGCCGGTTGGTGGTCTTACCCGCCAGTCAGTCTTCAGAATCCCACAGGTAACTTGATTAATGGTCAAGTTCTCTGGCTCTTAGCGGTGGCAATATCCGGCGTATCCTCAATTATGGGGGCAGTCAACTTTGTCACCACCATCGTGAAGATGCGGGCCCCAGGAATGGGCTTCTTTCGGATGCCCTTGTTTGTTTGGGGAGTGTTTAGCGCCCAGATTATCCAACTATTCGGACTACCAGCATTGACAGCAGGTGCGGTGATGTTGCTACTCGACCTCACCGTTGGCACAAGCTTTTTTGACCCCAGCAAGGGCGGGAATCCAGTCATGTTCCAGCATTACTTCTGGTTCTACTCCCACCCCGCCGTTTACGTGATCATTCTGCCTGTCTTTGCGATTTTCTCAGAAATCTTCCCAGTCTATTCACGCAAACCTCTGTTTGGTTACAAAGTAGTCGCTATTTCATCCATCTTGATTGCAGGAGTAAGCGGCATTGTTTGGGTACACCACATGTACGTCAGTGGTACATCAGGCTGGATGCGGTTGCTTTTCATGCTGACGACAATGTGTGTGTCTGTCCCCACGGGAATTAAAGTATTTGCCTGGGTAGCAACTATTTGGGGCGGTAAACTGCGGCTAAATACCCCCATGCTGTTTGCCCTTGGTGGATTAATCATGTTTGTCTTCGCAGGAATCACAGGCATTATGCTTTCCTCTGTGCCTGTTGATGTCCACGTTAACAATACCTACTTTGTAGTGGGACACTTCCACTACGTCCTCTACGGCACCGTGACGATGGGCTTATTTGCTGCCATCTACCACTGGTTCCCCAAAATGACTGGGCGTATGTACTCCGAAAGCTGGGGTAAAATCCACTTCTGGTTAGCCTTCATCGGCACCAACCTCAACTTTTTGCCCATGCACCCATTAGGATTGCAAGGCATGTTACGCCGAGTCGCTTCCTACGCCCCAGAGTATCAATTTTGGAATATCATCGCTAGCCTGGGCGGATTCCTCTTAGGAATGTCCACCTTGCCCTTCATATTCAACATGGTGATTTCTTGGATGCAAGGCGAGAAAGCACCCGCTAACCCTTGGCGGGCAATCGGACTAGAGTGGTTAGTTTCTTCACCCCCCCCAGTAGAAAACTTTGAAGAAATCCCCATCATCATCTCCGAACCCTACGGCTACGGCAAATCAGAACCCTTAACATCCAACCTCCCAGAATAAACGCAAACTATCGGGAAGACGCAAAAACCCTCCGCGTCCCTCTGCGCTTCCCTTTGCGTTCCTCTGCGTTTCAAACTACCCTCAAACTAAAAGCAAAATGGACAGTTATATCAATTCCCACGAATTGCACCACACACCCGCAGAACATACCCACGACGAAGAAGGCAACAAGATGTTTGGCTTCATTGTCTTCCTCCTGTCTGAAAGCGTCATTTTCTTGAGTTTTTTCGCTGGATATGCCATCTACAAAACAACAACTCCTAACTGGCTACCAGCTGGTGTTTCTGGGCTAGAAGTAAAAGAACCGACAATCAACACGATAATTCTTGTCGCCAGTAGCTTTGTAATTTACTTAGCAGAACGCGCCCTTCAACGCCATGACTTAGTGAAATTTCGCCTATTTCTCTTGACAACAATGGCGATGGGAACTTACTTTTTGGTTGGACAGGCGATTGAATGGAACGGCCTCGATTTTGGCTTCACCACAGGGGTATTTGGTGGAACGTTTTACCTGCTAACAGGTTTCCACGGTTTGCACGTTTTCACAGGTATTCTGTTGCAGTCAATAATTTTGGTACGTTCTTTCATCCCTGGCAACTACGACACAGGCCACTTCGGCGTGAACGCGACTTCGTTGTTCTGGCACTTCGTCGATGTTATCTGGATTATTTTGTTTATCCTCATCTACGTTTGGCAGTAAATAAAAATGAGGGAGAAATTACTCCCTCTGCTTATTTCCGTTTAAACTAAATAACTCGTATTTGGCACGATCGCAAATAAGGCATACTCATACCAAGCAGTCCAAATGAAACTGCGAATCCATCGCTGGCGCTTTTCGGGACTCAATTCATATTCAAACGCGCCACTAGATACATCAATGGAAGATAGGTGAGAGTTACAACCACAGCCGTGTTGATAAGTAAAACCGTATTTAGAAGCAATACTTTGTACCTTCATTTGAATCGCAAACACCTTACCTGCATGGAGTATGGCATCCCAAGCCCGTTTATGTTCAATATCGCGCTGATCAAATCTTAAGGCGCGTTCTTCAAAAACATGATCGCGGTAAATTGGTGCTAAATGCACATGATAGAAGCTGGCAGGCAATTCATAACCAAACTCGTTGAATAAATCTATGCCAATGCGAGCGACTTTTACTTCATCAGCATACTCTGTGCCCTTTGACTCCACATCACGGAGAATTTCTGTAAAGTTTGGATAGCTGTCTTTGAGAAAGTCTTGCCCGAAAAACTCTAGAGTTTCCCATGCCAGTTGCCCAAATAGTTGGGAGAATGATGGTATCAAGTGAGCTAGTTGGGGGCGATCGCTAAACAAGTCAACATCACCATGCTGTAATTTATATAAGAACAACTGTGCCATCTCAACATAGCTCTGGGGATGGGAAAGTCCGACACTCGTGGTTCCCCTAGCAATGTCTTGCCATGTAGAAGGTAGTTGAGAAACGTGAACCGCATTTTCTCCGGCAATGACTGCAACAGGAGGACATTCGAGAAGCTGCATCGACAATCTCCTTTAAGGCTTTAATGTATAATTTACCTTAAGCGATCGCTGTATCTATCTTCTGAACATAATTAAAAATGTTTGACAGGCTGTCTTTTGACAGCGACCATAACTTTATTCATAATATTTTTTTCTAAAAAATACTTAGTGCTAATTAGAATACACTTTTAGTTATATTCTCTCTACTTTTACGGTTAAATCCACCTAAATCAACGTGAGTTTGATATCATGTCCGGTTGATTGTTTATTGAACCCGAAGAACCCCACCCCGCCAAAGCTACGCTTTGTCTCCCCTCCCGAAGAGCGGGGAGGGGTTGGGGGTGGGGTGCAATGACTATGGGAATCGTAACTAATTATGCGGACATGATATGACAGGTCACAAAGACCTCTCCCTGCTTTTGCTGTGCAAAACCTGTCCCTCTCCGACTCGGAGAGAGACAGACTTGAACTTTAGTTTAAGTCAGGGAGAGGTTTGTCGAACTCACGTTAAATTACGTTCATCTAATGGTTCAAACGGTCTAGATTTTAAGTAGCAGCTATTTTTTTGTATATTTTTTCACCTTTGACTATCTCTTCATAGTACTGCTCATACGGGGTGAACCTGATAGATTCTTGTCTTCCTAAACCCAAGATGCCAAAGTTGCCAAGGCTATTATAAAACAGTTCGTGTACTCGCTTTTGAAGTACCTGATTGAAATATATCAGGACGTTACGACAAAGGATGACATTAAATTCATTAAAAGAGCTATCAGTTGCTAAATTATGCTGGGCAAAAACAACATTTTCTCTTAAAGATGCTCGAAAAATAGCATTGTCATAAGCTGCTGTATAATATTCTGAAAAAGACTTTTTACCGCCTGCTTTTAAATAAAGCTGAGTATATTCCTGCATCATTTTCAAAGAGAAAATTCCACTTTTAGCGCTTTGTAATACCTTTTCATTAGTATCAGTGGCATATATGCGGCAACGATGATAAAGCCCTTCTTCTTGTAGTAAAATTGCCATTGAGTAAACTTCTTCACCAGTTGAGCATCCAGCGTGCCAAATGCGAATAAATGGATAGGTTTGCAAGAAAGGGATAACTTGATTTCTGAAGGCGTGATAAAAGCTGGGATCACGAAACATTGATGTTACATTCACTGTCAGAGCAAGCAAAAATCTTTCCAAATAGGCACGGTTGTGAAGTAATTGTTCTTGCAATGCAGAAACATTTGCTACCCCCTCTAATTGCATGAAGCCCTGAATGCGGCGCTTGAGTGAGGAGAGAGCATAATTGCGAAAGTCATAACCATAATACTGATAGATTCCTTCCAAGAGCAGATGTATTTCTATATCCTCCAAGGTAGGCTTGGGCAAAGTCATAGTAGGAATTAGCATATATGTTGAGCCAGTTATTTAAATGTGCTGGCAATACAACGAGGTAAGCTGTTTGAAGTTAACCAAATAAATATTCCCCAAAACACCTAATGAAGAAAAATTTAAATAAATTTTAAACTAGTAGGTTTTTTATGGCCCAAGTGAACCTTACGCCGAAAATAGCTTGCTGGCTCGATTAAATTTGATAACTGTGCTACATATGAGTTTCAATTTAACCTAGTAGCTGTTATTCCTAAAATAGCGATCGCTATTATTGAAATACCAGCAAGCAATCTAACTTGGGAGCGTAGATTTATAACCTCTTGGCTCAAATTTTCTCTCTGTGGGATGGGATATGGCTGAAGTTCTGCAACTTCAACAGCTACTTCTTGGCGTTTATTTTGGATACTTTCAAAAGTCACCTGCGTGTGTAGCCAATTAGTAATGAGTTGAGGACAGTTTTTCTTAAACCAATTTAAAGCCAAAGCTCTAAAAACTGGTTTGGACATTCGCGCAATTAATTTCATCACCCTGTTTACGGGTTTCAGGCGAAGCTTTTGGTTGATCAGATTGACTGAGCCAACATCATAGAGACAATCCAGAATTAGTTTCACAGTGGCTTCTTCACTGTTAATCAAGTTTTGCAGTAAAAGCAGAACATCGTGCATACGCTCTGCTTCAATAACTTTTTCTGTCAAGGTTTCTGGAGAACTTACTGAAGAACTTACGGTTGTATTTAAGGCGTTTTGTCTTACTATCGTCATATTAGTAACATAGCAGCCATAATAATGTAAGTATACCTGTCTATCGGGAGAAAGATTTTTTATCTAGAGAAATAATCTAAAAGCCAAAATTTTTTCGTGAGATACATGATTAGATCGTATCTGTAAAAAAAAGCTATTTCTAGTTTCCATGAAACTTTTATCTACTTTTGAATAATTGAACTAAAGCTGCAAAGTAGAACCTGCTAGATTCAATGGGAGTATCCGTTTTAGAAAATATATCTTCATTTTTTATTTAGATGCTAATACCTCAATTTGTGCAACGACTCGTTCTAAGTCGTCAATAATTATAATAGTTCCAGTCTTTCTGAAGGTATCCACAAGCGCCCGATAATACCAAAGAGTTCCTTCTTTACCCCCATGAAAACGTTCCCAAAGTGAGTCGCCCAAAACGCGATAATCTTTAAGAATAGATTGGGCGTTGTAAAGTTTATCTGCTAATGACACGAGCAGCACTGATGGGGAAGCGGTAGGAATGTGAGCAATATATGCCTCCTTGCGCTGTCGCCAAGGCGGTTTTGGAGTTGTATCAGCGTCAGTACAACCATCTACAATTGCTGTTACATTGTCACCAAAGCGGCGGCGAATTTCTTCCCGTGTTGCAGCGCCACCTTGATCTTCGATCGCATCGTGTAACAGAGCCCCGATCGCTTCATCTTCATTTGCCCCATATTCTAAAGCAATACTGGCAACACCTAATAAATGAGCAACGTAGGGAACACCTGAACCTTTACGAACTTGGTTGGCGTGCAGTTGGGTGGCGTAGGTAAGGGCTGTGATAAAGCGTTCTGAAAGCATTGTTTTGAAATAATAAAACAGCTTATAGACAGATATTGCACTGCTGCTAATGTCAATTTTATAACAAACCGCTCCAGACATAGAGAACGCAGAGCAGGAGAGGGGTACAGAAGTAATTGAATCTCAGCCTAAAATTGAGATATCTATCAAGCTTGCTATGGCATCATCATGACCAGCGAAAAAATAACGGTGCAGTCTTTGTATACTGTCACTGATGAAGAATTAATGCTGATGAGTTCGCAAAACCCAGAACTGCGGTTTGAACGCAATGCTAATGGAACGTTAGAAACTATGCCCCCAACTGGTGGAATTTCTGGTAATCGAGAAATAAAAGCGGGAGCCTACTTATTGAATTGGGTAGAAAGTCAGGATTTAGGTGAAGTATTTAGTTCAAGCACAGGTTTTAGATTAGCAAATACGGCAGTGCGATCGCCTGATGCTGCTTTTGTAGCTAAAGGACGTTTACCAGAAGGTTGGGATGAAGAAGAAGACAAATTTATTAATTTAGCACCCGACTTTGTAATTGAAATTCGTTCTAAAAATGATAGCTTGGCAAAACTCAAAGCCAAGATGGAAGAATATATTAGTAATGGTGTTCAATTAGGATGGTTAATTGATAGTAAAAATCAGCAAGCTTTTGTTTATCGCCGCGATGGTTCAATGACTCAATATCCAGCTACGGCAGTATTAAGCGGTGAAGATGTTGTGCCTGGTTTTACCTTGCCTTTAATAAAATTATTATGAAATTGACCATATTGATACAAGGATGCGCCAACCCAAAAATCTCTTTAAGACTATACTCCAAGCTTTATCCTTAAGCAAATTTTGGTGCAGCATTAATTATAAAAAGTAGCATAACGGCTAAATTATCAAGATACTATCTTTCTTTTGAGCGATATTTGACGACAAGCCGTTCTACATCTACACCTGAAAACTCCTGGGTAGAAAAGCAAAAGTTTTTATTAGATAAAATTATGTAATTCCACTTTTAGATAGACAATATTTAAATTTATATTCCATCGCCAGATAGATAAGATTTGATGATAATTTACTTAAATTAACTAAAGGATATGCTATTTATAGGAGTTAATTTAATAATGCCAGAAAGTCCTGGATTAGGAGAGCAAGCGCTCAATAAAGCCGCAGAAATAGGATTATCTAGCCAATTAGATGAAGTAGAAAGTTTAGATGTAGACATCAAAACAGACCCTTTTAAACTGGTTCAGGGACAGGTGGATTCAGTCACGATTGAAGGTGAAGGTATGGTTATGCAGAAAGACCTTCGCATGGAACAGTTTGACATGCAAATGACTAATGTTGCCATTAATCCTCTAAGTGTAGCTTTCGGCAAAATTGAACTCACTAAACCTACTGAAGCTAATGCACAGGTTGTGTTAACTGAGACTGATATTAATCGCGCCTTCAACTCAGAATATGTGCGATCGCAACTGCAAAGTCAAAAAATCCACGTTAACGGGCAACTGAGGACTATTGAACCTCAACATGTAGACTTTGGACTACCTGGCGATGGTAAAGTAGCGATAAACGCCACCATGAAAATGCTAGAAACTGGTGAAAATCAGCAAGTTGCTTTTTCCGCAGTCCCCAAGATTAGTGGCAATGGAAAAACTGTTACTTTGGAAAATGTCGAATATGGCGAAGGTGAGGAAATATCGCCAGAGTTGACAAAAGCTTTGATAGATCAAACTAGCGAAATTCTGAATTTGAGTAACTTCGATTTAGATGGAATAAGCCTGCAAGTTAACCAACTAAGAGTAGAAGTAGGCAAGCTAACCCTACAAGCTGAAGCTTATGTTGAAAAAATTCCTTCAGCTTAAAAATAAATAAGATGTTAATAAATTCAGGATACTAATAATGGAAACTACAGACACAACGCAAACAGGTTCAACACCTTTTCCAAATATTCCACCAGTTATTGAAAGTAACGACAGTGAGTATGTTGATAGCGGCGTACCTAGCACAGTTGCGATCGCAGGACATCCCCTACATCCCCTAACTGTGATCTTCCCCATTGCTTTTTTAGCCGCCGCCTTGGGAAGTGACTTCGGCTACTGGTTAACTCGTGATTTCTTTTGGGCTAGGGCTTCATTCTGGTTAATCGGACTTGGATTAGGTTTAGGCTTAATCGCAGCAGCGACCGGTCTGAGCGACTTTTTGAAAATTGAACGAGTTCGCAAGCGCACCGCCGGTTGGGTGCATTTGATACTTAATGTTTCTATCCTGGTTTTATCACTTATCAACTTTCTCCTGCGTTTGGGCGACGCTGAGTCCCGAATATTACCTTGGGGACTATTAATCTCTCTGGTTGTTGGTACACTGACTAGCGCTTCCGGCTGGTTCGGTGCTGAACTTTCCTATCGCCACAAAATCGGTGTAGTAGGCGCTGGTAGCAGAAGATATCCATAACGAAGTAATTCGTAATTAAAATCCGAAATTACGAATTATTAAGAAACAGCAGTCCAGAGGCTAAAATTTTCGTTAATCTTTAGCCTTGAGAAAATGCTCCAACATCGTAACCAAACAATATTTATTATTTTTTCTCTGCTCATCGTTGTACCGATGGGCTTTTTGTTTAAGTACTACACTGGCCCTGCCCATCAGTGGTTTAATGACTATGGAGCAGCTATATTTTACGAAATATTTTGGTGTCTGTTCGCATTTTTGTTTTTCAGAAATCAGGCGGGGATAATCCAAATTCCTATATGGGTTTTTGTCATTACCTGTATACTAGAATTCTTGCAACTTTGGCATCCGCCGCTATTAGAGGAGATTCGCGCCACCTTGATAGGTAAATTGTTACTTGGTACTACCTTTGTTTGGTGGGATTTTCCTCACTATGTATTGGGTTCTGTTTTAGGTTGGTTGTGGCTGCGACAATTACAGAAAATAGGTTATGCAAAAAAAAGTCAAGGTTAAACCTAATTCAAAACAGCAAAAAATTGAAGAACAACCTGATGGCAGTTTAACTGTGTATTTAAAATCGCCCCCAGTCGATGGTAAGGCTAATGAAGAATTAATTAAACTACTAGCAAAAAAATTTGATGTAGCCAAATCTGATATCAAAATTAAGTCAGGTTTGTCTTCTCGGCAAAAGCTGATAGAAATTGACACAAATATCTAGTTACTGCTTAGTAATATCTTCAGGGAAAATGCCTCCTCCTGAATGTGAGACGATATCCTACTCAATACATCTGCTAGCAGAGCCAAGAAACGAGAGACACAAACTTTATGCTTGTGTAATACTGATATAGCTTGGTTGAGCTTTGACTCTTTCTATCCAAGCCTGAATAGCAGGAAATTCTGTTAAATCAAACCCGCCTTCATCAGCTACATGAGTGTACGCGAACAACGCGATATCAGCAATCGTGTAACGCTCTCCTACGAAAAAAGTGTGAGAAGTTAAGTATTCTTCCATCAGGCTAAGTGCTGTATAACCTGGTTCACGTTTTTGCTTTATAGCTTCACTATATTCTTCAGTTTTACCTAAAATAGAAATCCAAAATCTTGATGTAGCAATAAAAGGTTCATGGCTATATTGTTCAAAAAATAACCATTGCAGCACCTGCGCTCGTAAAAAGCGGTCATAGGGAAAAAATTCTGTACCTTCACTCAGGTATACCAATATGGCATTTGATTCTGCCAAGTATTTCCCTGGCTCGATTTCCAGAATAGGGATCTTCCCATTGGGATTTTTACTTAAAAATTCTGGTGTTCGAGTCTCGCCTTTTAAAATGTTAAGCTCTACCCTCTCAAAAGGCATACCTAATTGTGTCAATAAAAGCCGGATCTTATAACCATTACCAGAAGGTAAAAAATCGTACAAACGAACTATTTCCATGCTAGAATACAGTTAAGAATATGTCGACAAGTAGAGGTTCAAAATACAATATCTTACCAAAATATTTTCTTAAAACCGGAAGATTTTTTTGAAGATTTAGCTTAGAAGCAATAAAGAAAATTATCTGAAAAAATAAAAAACATTATTCATTTCTAGATTGAAATATTTAATTTAGTCAGTGGTTGAGAATAAAAGTATGTGTGGAAGATTTACTCTAAATCAGTCAGCAGCAGCTTTAGCTGAGGTTTTCCATGTCGAGCCAGTTCTGGATTTAGCAGCCGGATATAACATCGCACCTACTCAAATGGTGGCAACAGTGTTACAAAATGCTGAAAGCGAAAAGCGTGAATTTAAGCAGTTGTACTGGGGATTAATTCCGTCGTGGGCGAAAGATGCAGGGATGGGGGCAAAGCTGATTAACGCTAGGGCTGAAACTGTTGCCGAAAAACCTTCTTTTCGTTCGGCTTTTAAGCATCGACGCTGTTTAGTGATAGCTGATGGCTTTTATGAGTGGCAACGGCAACAAGGCAAAAAGCAGCCATTTTATTTTCGCCTTCAAGATGGGCAACCCTTCGCCTTTGCAGGTTTGTGGGAGAAATGGCGATCGCCTGCTAACGAAGAAATAATCTCTTGTACAATTTTGACAACGGCAGCTAACGAATTGCTTCAACCTATCCACGAGCGGATGCCAGTGATTCTAGAGCCACAAGATTACGATTTATGGCTAGATTCCCAGGTGCGAACGCCCCAAACCCTACAGCAGCTATTGCGTCCCTATCCAGCGCCAGCAATGACTGCATATCCCGTTAGCACCTTAGTAAACAATTCTCGGCATAATAGTCCAGAGTGCATCATCCCGCTCAGTGAGAAGAATGCCCCCACAGATCAGTTAAATTAGCTATTGAGCGTGCTAGAGGATTGGGGAAATGAGGAAACAATGCCCCATGCCCCATGCCCCATGCCCCATGCCCCATACCCAGAGACAAATATGCCAAGAACACAAAAGAACGATAATTTTGTTGACAAGTCCTTTACAGTGATGGCGGATATCATCCTGAAGATTCTGCCAACCAACAAAAAAGCTAAAGAAGCGTTTGTTTATTATCGAGATGGCATGTCAGCCCAAGCAGAAGGGGAATATGCTGAAGCATTGGAATATTATGAAGAAGCTTTAACGCTAGAGGAAGATACCAACGATCGCGGCTATATTCTCTACAATATGGGGCTAATCTATGCCAGCAACGGCGACCACAGCAAAGCTTTAGAACTGTATCATCAAGCAGTTGAGTTAAACCCACGGATGCCCCAAGCGTTGAACAACATCGCCGTGATTTATCACTATCAAGGTGAAAAGGAGAAAGAAGCCGGAGATAACGAGGCTGGCGAAGCGCTCTTTGACCAAGCAGCAGACTATTGGATTCGAGCTATTCGCATGGCTCCCAATAACTACATCGAAGCTCAAAACTGGCTGAAAACCACCGGGCGATCGCAAATTGACGTATTCTTTTAGTCATTAGTCATTAGTTCTTTGTCATTTGCTAAGGACTAATGATCAATGATCAATAATCAATGACAAATGAAAATTTATGATTGACCAAGAACAAGTTCATAAAGTAGCTAATCTTGCTCGTTTAGAATTGACTCCAGAAGAAGAGGAACAATTCACTACCCAGTTAGGAAGTATTCTGGATTATATTCAACAGTTGGATGAACTTGATGTTAGCAATGTCCCCCCAACAACGCGGGCAATTGATGTCAGCAACATCACGCGAGAGGATGAATTGCAACCTTATCCTGAACGGGAAAAAATTCTCAACAGTGCGCCTGAACAGGAAGGCGATTTTTTCAAAGTTCCAAAAATCCTCAACGCTGAATAGTTAAAAGTCAAAAATCTAAAACTTTTGACTTTTGACTGTTGACTAATAACTAAGGAGATAATCATGGGTTTGGGAATTCTTAAGGATGGTCAGTGGGTATCTCAAAAAGATCAAGAAGACTCAGAAGGTAAATTTATCCGTCCATCAACTACTTTCCGCAACCACATTACATCTGATGATTCTAGGGGGGTGAAAGCTGAAGCGGGACGCTATCATCTTTATATTTCTTGGGCTTGCCCTTGGGCGTGTCGCACTGCCATTATCCGCCAATTGAAAGGACTCCAAGATGTTATTGGGTTATCGGTCCTTGCAGCAGAAATTGATCAAAATAGCTGGGAATTTAGTGATGAACCAGGGTGCATTCCCGATACAGTCAACGGTACTCAATATCTTTGGCAACTGTATCTGAAGGCTGACCCTAGCTATAGCGGTCGCGTGACAGTTCCAGTTTTATGGGATATCCAAAATGGGACAATTATTAATAATGAATCCCGCGAAATCATTCGAATGTTTGATACAGAATTCCATGCTTTCGCTAAACAAAATATCAACTTTTATCCAGAAAATTTACAAAAAGTAATTGACGAGACGATTGATACAATTTATCAACCAATAAATAACGGAGTTTACCGTGCTGGATTTGCTACCACTCAGTCAGCTTATGATGAAGCGGTAACGGAATTATTCACAGCTCTCGACTACTGAGAAAAAGTGTTGGGAAATCAACGTTATCTTTGCGGAAATCAAATTACTGAGGCGGACTGGTGTATGTTCACTACTCTGTTTCGTTTCGATGTAGTTTATTATGTGCATTTCAAATGCAACTTATGCAGAATTGTAGATTATCCGAATCTGTGGAACTATCTTAAAGAACTTTACCAACTGCCGGGAGTCAAAGAGACTTGCAATCTTGACCACATCAAACGGCATTATTACAGAAGCCATCCCCGAGTTAACCCAACTCGCATCGTCCCAAAAGGCCCACTGATTGATTTTGATGCACCCCACAACCGGGATAAAATTTTTGCTTGATTAATACTGCTAACCTTTAACTGTTTTGTTCGCTTGTTGCGTCATCGCTTCATGAGTATTATAACTAACTTGAGTTCGGGATAAGCTGAAACCCTCATTACACCGTTGCTTGATTCTGATATGTGTCAACGTGTTTGCGTCGTTTAAGTCAACTAACGCTGAATAAATCTTCTTTAACCTGAACTGATGTTAATTAATTTTATTCCAAATTTCTACGGTTATAACAGAAGCCGACATTAGGATACACTGGCTTTTAAATAGACCGGAAGTTCAGCAGCGACTTTGTTTGTTACTGGTGCTGACTTCCTGCCTAGTATCCTATCGCTTTTTACTGTATGAAACTTACTCCAGCCTACGGTAAGTCTCCCTGAAAAAAGTTTCTTAACATCTACAACAACTCCCACTGTTTTGAGGTTATAGCCTTAGAATATTTACAAGCTTTACTTACGAATTAGCTCTCTCTAGAGAAAGTACCGTTTTTACTGTCTAAGCTGACATTCTGCCTGTTTCTATTGGGATTTGTGTAGCTTAACAAATTAGCGGATTCATTAATATTAAGCCTGTTTTACTATTTAGTTTCTTACTTTGACCTAATTAGACAGCTAGAGTGTTCATTTCACTTTGTTCAATAGCTTTTAGCCCTTATCGCTCCCATGCTGACTCATCACCGCAAGCCCGTGTGCTTATCACTTATTTCCACTGACCTACCAATTTGGTCTGTTGTGGAAACTGCTGCGACATTGTATCAAAAAGATACTGATAGATTCCATTTGCTGCTGACTGCACCGCCCCTAATTAGCTGTGAAGTAGGGAGTGTTGTAAGTCCAGAGGAAACACTTCCCCAAAGTAAGAGCAAAACTCACGCCCCTAACAGTCCCAGAATTTTGTGGCTGGAGATTTCCCCTTACCGGGTTATCATGACTATGCAAGGTAATGCTCAAGTGAGTTACCGTCACTTTTGGGAACAGGGCGTTTATGGCATTAGTCGCTATTGGTTGCCAACTGAGTCATTGCAACCTAACAATCCTATTCGTTTACGAAATTTTACTAGTAGCCTAACTCTCAACGGACATCCTTTACCAGAACATTTGCGTCTGGAATATGAATTGTGGGCAGAAAAAGTCCAACTAGGATGCTACATACTTAATTTGGAAATTAAACACTGATATTTATGGGGAGTAGGGAGTAATGCCCCATACTTCTCTACCAGAGGCTGCGCCCGAAGCTATGCCGCAGCCTTTACGACTACGCCCAGTACAAGTGCCCCATGCCCAATCCCCAATCGGTTTCAACCAAAATAACTGGGTTGGTTTCCAGGTTTCCATTTAATATTGCAACCAACACTGGGCTTTTGGTCGCTTGTAACAGGTTTGCCCGCCAGCACTGCTTCAATGGCTGCGCGTAAATCTGCGCCTGTTACGGGTTTACCATTACTGGGGCGGCTATCATCTAATTGTCCCCGATAAACAAGTTGGCGTTGATCATCAAATACAAAAAAATCTGGTGTGCAAGCTGCTGTGTAAGCTTTTGCCGTTTCCTGGGTCTCGTCGTAGCATAAGGTAAAATTAAACCCTTGTTCTGTTGCAAATGCTTGTAACGACTCTGGCGCATCATCTGGATAATTTTTTGCATCGTTAGCGCTAATGGCAACGATCGCTAAATCACTTGTAAAATAATCTTTTCCTAACTGCACTAATTCTTGTTGAATGTGCTTTACAAATGGGCAATGCCGACAAATAAACATTACCAACAACGCTTTCTTCTCTGCAAAGGTAGAAAGTGAAGTTGCCTTTCCAGATACCACTTCCGGTAGATCAAAATCTGGTGCTTTTGTGCCTAAAGGCAACATAGTTGAAGCAGTTAAAACCATAATTTACCTGATACTTTACGCTGATAACTAACGGCTTTTGCTATCAGTATATTTTTACTCTAGCACTAAGTTTTCCATAAATTAAGAGACGGTAAATTTACCGTCTCTTACATTTGTTGAGAATTAAGTTATAAAAATTAGTTATTACAAACTTGCCAAAATACCGATGATGCCGTGTCCTGTGAATACTTCTAATGCTATCAGAGAGACAAAACCAATCATTGCTAAACGACCATTGAGCATTTCTGCATAGGGAGTGAAACCAGTGCGATCGCCTTGCTCATCTACATAAACTTTTGGCTCGATCGCAAAGTTGTTCAGTTTGCCTTGGTCGTCAATTATAGCAGTGTTTGTACGCATGGATTTTTCCCTGTCTTCTCTTTATGTAAATAACTGTAACAAGTTTATTAACATTTGTAAAGTATATTAATCTAATTGATCGAGTAAAAACCCAAGCCAAAGAAGAGATATGATGATGGATCGAGTTCAAAGCCATGTCTAAGCAACAGGCTCCACTCCTTGTTCGTAAGCACTTTCAGTCACAAATCCATTCCCCAACAGCTAATGCATCGATTTCGAGTAGAGGTTATTGCCAAAACACCAAACCCGCAGCAGGTGATTTATGCCGCGATGCACCAAGACTATACTGATGGGTTCGTGTTTGATGAGCGCGATTCTTGGCCCTCGGAGTCACAAAGCGGCGAAGTTATTGTTAAGCGACTTTTAGCGGGTGAAAGGGGACACTATGGGCCTCTAGAGCATCCCCAGATTGTTTTCAACTGTGGCTATTTTCCCCACAGTGTGATGCAGCAGGCTCGTACTCATCGTGTAGGCGTATCATTTGATGTTCAGTCTTTTAGATACACAGGCAACCAATTTATTGATGTAGTAGAAGGTAAGAAAGACATAGAAGATGTTTTTTATCTACGTCCCGTTGGTTATTACACTGATAGGCAAGGAAAAAAGTACCATTATTCGCCAGAGCAACGAGCAGCAGATTTGCAGTGGTGTCTAGAAGCAGCTAAACGATATAAAGCTGATTTTGAGGGTGGAATGTCTGAAGAACATGCAAGAGGTAAAGTCCCTTTTGATTATCGCCAGCATTTTGTAGTTAGCTTCAATTTAAGGTCTTTCTTGCATTTTTGTGACCTGAGAAATAAGAAAGATGCTCAACTTGAAATTCAAAAATTGTGTGAAATGATGTGGCCTCATTTTGAAGATTGGACACCTGCGATCGCACAATGGTATGAAAAGCAGCGTCTAGGTAAAGCCAGGCTTGCACCATAATCATACTTTGAATTAATTCATATTGAATTCTGACCGGAGGCGGAGCGTCTCCGGCTCCGCTCCTGAGTTCTGAATTATTCTTATAAAAAATTCATAAAATGCTTTCATGCGTCGAGATTCAATATTTTACAAACTGTTTCAACAGTCTCCCACTTTGCTGTTTGAACTAGTGGCAAATCCTCCGAATAATGCAGATAGTTATCGTTTTGATTCAGTCGCCATCAAAGAACCGAAATTTGAAATTGATGGAGTATTTCTACCACCTGAAAACGATGGTGCTGGAGTTGTATATTTTTGCGAGGTACAGTTCCAGAAAGATGAACAACTTTATGAGAGAGTATGGGCTGAATCTTCGTTATATTTCTACCGCAACCGTGCCAGATTTAGCGACTGGCAAGCAGTGATAATTTACCCGTCGCGCAATATCGAACAAAGTAATATTCATCCTCATCGTTCATTGCTGAACGGCGGACAAGTACATCGGGTGTATTTAGATGAATTAGGAGATATTCGTAAATTACCTATATGGGTGGCGCTGATGGTATTAACTACAGTGGATGAAGAACAAGCACCAGAAGAAGCAAGGTATTTGTTAACAAGAACCATTCAAGAAATGCTATTACCATCGAGTCGCGCCATAATTGAATTAATAACGACGATTATGGTGTACAGATTTGAACACTTAACTCAAGCGGAGGTAGAGTCTATGTTAGGAATCACGCTTAAGGAAACGCGAGTTTACCGAGAAATTAAGGAAGAAGGACGTGAGGAAGGACGGGAGGAAGGACGGGAGGAAGCAACAGCTAATCTTATTCTGCGGCAATTGACTAAGCGATTTGGGGAACTTTCTGAAGAAATACGCTCTTCAATTTCTGGTTTACCTTTGCCTGTTCTGGAAGATTTGAGTGAAGCACTGTTAGATTTTACTAGTTTGGTCGATTTACAGGTTTGGCTAGAAACGCAATGAAAGTTTAGACTATCTCAATATAGACATTATAGACATTTGCAGAGGTATGAAAATAGCACAGATGGTTATCAAACCAGTTTTATCAGTTTCCATCAAAACTATAAAAGAACTGGATATAACTTCTAGAGGTTCAGGAGGATTTGGATCAACAGGAATATGAATTAAATTGAGTTATTTAAAAACATTTTATTATACCTTTGCTAATGTAACAATCTCTAATTGATCCTGATATTTACCTTGACGGGCTTCATAACTAATAGCGCAGGGTTCGCCTTCTAAAAATAGCAATTGCACCACGCCTTCATTAGCGTAGATGCGACAGTCAGCACTAGAAGAGTTGGAAAATTCTAAAGTTAAATGGCCTCGCCATGCAGCTTCAGCAGGCGTTAGGTTTGCTATTATGCCACAACGCGCATACGTAGATTTTCCGATGCAAATTACAGTAATATTCTCAGGAACCTCTAGTTTTTCTAGAGCAACCCCAAGTCCATATGAATGAGCAGGTAAAATAAAATAACTGCCATTGACATCTGTGTGCAGTGCTGTTGGCTCCAAATTTTGGGGATTAAAGTTTTTGGGATCAACTACAGTTCCGGGAATGTGGCGAAAAATACGGAACTCAGCCGAGGAAAGGCGTATATCGTACCCATAAGAAGACAAACCGTAGCTAATTACAGGTTGAACCGCTACAGACTCATCTTTTTGTACTTTTCGGATTAAACTTGGCTCAAAGGGCGAAATCAAACCCTGTTGAGCCATTTCAGTAATCCAAATATCATTCTTAATCACAAGTTCGCTACTAACGTTAATTTAAACAGACTTGATATATTAGCATGACTTGAGTATTTTCTTTAAGGTCGATAACTCCGGCGAATTTCTGTAATTTGATCTGCTACATCCAAAATGGATTTCGGCATCTCTGGGCCTGTGAGAATGATATCGACGTGGGGAGGGCGTTTTGCTAGAAACGCTAAAACTTCCGTTTCTGGAATTAAACCAAAGTTGATCGCTAAACTTAACTCATCTAGGACAACGAGAGAATACTTACTATCACACACTACTTGTTGTGTATAATGCCACAGCTTTTGTAAAGCTTGGTTTTCCGTGTCATCTAAATGTGGTGTATCAATACAACGAGGCAAATCACAGCGAATCCAATCTAAATTTTGTCCTAGTTGTATGGGTCGATCCTGTCCTTGACGAATACCTCCTTTAAGAAACTGGACTATTAATACTGGCGTTCCTTGTCCAGCTATCCTCAGTGCTTGCGCCATAACGCTCGTAAAAAAGTTGCGATGGGAGCTAGTGAAAACTTGCACTAGCCCTTCAACTGGATACGGTAACGTTAGAGTTGAATTTATACTTGGGGTTTCTAGCTGGGCAACCATAGGGTTAAGTTCAAAAATTTACAATAAATTAGAAGTTTGTGCTGGCGGTACTTATTACAAATCTGCCTGTATAATCAATCTGTTTTTCACAGGTTTGATGAATTTGGCAAATTGCATTCTTAGTCAAACACTACGTTTGTACTGAAGTCAAGAGTCATTATTCTTTTTTCTCTGAAAGCACTTGTAAAAATAACAACACATGAGTTAGAGTTCCAATTATTTAAAAAAGCTGGGCATAACGGCTGAAAATCGCTAAATGTTAGAGTTGTCGGTTGTTTGGGCAAAACAGACTTAGCAGGTAGTGAATTTGACAAGATGAGGAGTTAATTTTTGTGAGATTGGTGATTCTGGGAGGTTCAGGATCGGGTAAAAGCACTCAAGCACAAAGGCTTTGCAGATACTTTGATATTCCTTTGATTTCTACAGGTGAGATTTTACGGAAAGCGATATTTGGCGATAAGCTCCTCCCGGAGTTCCAATGGTTGGAAGCCGATCCCCGGACTTCTTTTTCGGTTTACGCTAGCCTGAGTGAACTAGGTTACCACGCACGGCCATACGTGGAAACTGGGGAGTTGGTTCCGGATGAAATGATTATTGAATTAATCAGAATTCGCCTTAGACAACCAGATATTAATTGCGATTGGGTCTTAGAAGGCTATCCCCGTACTGCTTTCCAAGCTGAAGAATTAGATTTTTTATTGGATAATTTAGAGCAAAAGCTAGATTGGGCGATTTATCTACAAGTCCCTGAAGCAGTCATGGTTAGCCGATCCTTGGGGCGATCGCTACCAGATGACCAACCAGAAATTGTGCAACGCCGTGTAGAATTGTTCTACGATCGCACCATTCCTATCTTAGAATATTACGACCGTCGTCGCTGTCTATTAACCATCAACGGCGACCAGTCACCAGATATGGTGCAGCAAAATATTTTGACTCTGCTTTCAGTTCCTTAAATAAAGAGGCAGAGGGAGCAAATCAATTCAAAATTCAAAATTCAAAATTCAAAATTAAAGAACTTCTGTGTTCTCTTTATCAATGCCCCATGCCCAATGCCCAATACCCTCATAATGATGATTTGCAACACTAAGGTAATCTTAAAGGCAGTATTGTAAATCTTGAGGCAACTTCAATGGCTTGGCAGCGCCCAGATGGTCGGACTCCCTACGAACTACGTCCGATCAGCTTTTATCCCAGTTTCACCCGCTTTGCCCCCGGTTCTGTTCTCGCAAGATGCGGTGATACTCAAGTACTTTGTACTGTTAGCGTTAATAAGGGAGTTCCTAAGTTTCTCGAAGGAACTGGTAAAGGCTGGTTAACTGCTGAGTACCGGATGCTACCATCTGCTACCCAAAAACGCCAAGAAAGGGAATTATTGAAATTATCTGGAAGGACACAAGAAATTCAACGTTTAATTGGCCGCAGCTTACGCGCAGCAGTGGATTTTGAGGCACTAGGAGAACGCACGCTAACTGTAGATGCCGATGTGTTGCAAGCAGACGCTGGAACCCGGACAACAGCCATTACAGGCTCATTTGTGGCTTTGGCTCATGCGATTTCTAAATTGTTGCAAGAGGGGGTGTTGGAGCGATCGCCTCTGTGTGGACAAGTAGCAGCAGTTTCCGTAGGATTACTCCAAGGAGAGCCATTTTTGGATCTAAATTATATCGAAGATGTGGCTGCAACTGTAGATTTTAACGTGGTGATGAATCAACAACTAGGAATCATTGAAGTCCAAGGAACAGCCGAAGAAGGCAGCTTTAGCCGAACTCAGTTGGATCAGCTGCTAGATGTCGCCCAAAAAGGAATTCAGGAATTGTTAATTGCCCAACGCGAAGCGATCGCTGACTGGGAAGCGCTGTTTATAATTAATTAGTTTTATTAATTTTTAATAAGAATTAATAAATGTATCCTTTGTGGCGTTAATCAACAAAGTATCAAGTAACTGGGTGTAAATAAAAATAATCTCAGAAGAGTTAGTAGTTAGTACAACTGACTACTGACAACTTACCGTTGAAAGTGATAATGAGCATCTACGTTTTTCCAGCCTACTTAATCTACGATGTTAAATGTTTCAAAAGTTAAAAAGGGGGATTGTAATAAGTTCGGTATGGTATTGCTGGAAGCCAGCAATATGATGATGAAGTCATGAACAAAACTGTTGAAGTTCTACCGGATCAGCCAGCGCTGGTTGCACGAGCGCTAGAATTAATCTTGTCTAAGTTAGAAACTGCCATTGAGCAACGGGGGCAGTTTACTATTGCCTTATCGGGCGGCAGTACACCTAAACCGTTATACGAAGCTATCGCTACTCAAAAACTGCCTTGGGAAAAAATTCATATATTTTGGGGCGATGAGCGTTACGTAGCACCAGATCACCCCGATAGCAATGAACTGATGACGCGTCGGGCATGGCTAGATCGTATTGACATCCCAGCAGCTAACATTCACCCCGTACCCACCTTGGAAGCCAATCCAGAACTGGCTGCTGCTAAGTATGAACAACATCTCAAAGAATTTTTCAATTCTTCTGGGGTCGAGTTTCCCTCATTGGATGTAGTATTACTAGGAATGGGTGATGATGCACATACCGCATCTTTGTTTCCCCACACAGAGGCTCTCAAAGTACGTGATCGCCTAGTTACCGTGAGTAACAAAGACGGAAATCCCCGGATAAGTTTCACATATCCCTTCATCAACTCTGGTCGCAGTGTAATTTTTCTAGTTGCTGGTGCTAATAAACGACCAGCTTTGGCGCAAGTCTTTGCACCTGTAGCCGATGATTTCACTTACCCATCCCGCTTAATTCGACCCCAAGGAGAACTTCGGTGGTTGCTAGATGCGGCAGCAGGTCTGGAACTTCAACATTAATGAGGAATTGGGCATTGGGCATGGCTCAATAGCGCTCCCCCTATCTCCCCTGCTCCCCCTATCTCCCCTGCTCCCCCTGCCCCCTGCCCCCTGCCCCCTGCCCCCTACCCCCTGCCCCTCCCACGAGTGTCCAATTCATCCTTCCATCACCAGTAATTGCTAGAATCTAAAGTTAGGGCCGCCTTCTGCTTGCCAGTCCTACCTAATATTTATGATGATCTTGAACAAAGGCTAAATATCGATGATCGTCTGCCCTAATTGCAATCATCCCAACCCTGACGGCGCTGTCCAGTGTGAAGCTTGCTATACACCGTTACCCGCGACTACTAATTGTCCCAGTTGTGGGGCAACTGTGCAGGCAGATGCTGCATTCTGCGGTCAGTGTGGCTATAACCTCCACTCAGCAGGAGTTCCACACGTTCATACTGCGGTAGCTACAACAGTTACTCCCGATGTTCCTGTGGAAGTACCGCCGTTAGTACCACCCGATCCCCTGTTAGAACTTTTACAACCAGATGCTTTGGGAATGAGCAGTTCTACTAACTCCCATCCTCCCATATCATCTTTACCAGCAACAGAGGTGGCAGCTCCCCCAGAACCAGCGCCACAGGTATCTGTTACAGAAATCAGCCCCGCAGAACCCGTAGCTCAACCCGTAGTCTCTGTACAAAGTATTCCTACTCCACCACCGTTGGAACCAGCGCCAGCCTCTGAAGCCAAAGTAGCCCCACCAGCAGCACCAGCACCAACTGGAACGGTTGCCAGAACGCAATTGCAGCAGGTTATAGCGCGGTTAATCCACGTTCAAACTGATAGGCTAATTGAATTGCCGCAAAATCTTTCTGTAATTCATATCGGCAAGCCTAATGACCGAATTCCCCCAGATATAGACGTTTCGGGATTTCCCAATTCAGAAGTTGTTTCGCGGATTCATGCAGATATTCGCGTTGAGGGAGACGCTCACTATGTAGAAGATGTGGGAAGCTCTAATGGCACTTACATTAATAACTTGCCCCTTTTACCAGGGAATCGTCATCGATTACGACCAGGTGATCGCATTAGCTTGGGTAAAGGAGACTTAATGACATTCCTTTTTCAACTTGCTTAACTGATTCTCAATCAATTGTGGCATCAGTCTAGGCATCTTTTGCCCATCCTCCGGCATCCCTTTTGGAGGAAAAACAAATGAACCGCATCAAACAAGCGACGGATAACTATGTTGTTCTTGATAAGCCCATAGTTGACAGCCGTCGCTTCGAGGTGCGAAGTTGAATTTTTTAGCAATTAAAGATTGAAAAATAAATAAATTCAAGCGCAGCAAGTATTTTAACTCTTGACTATATCTAATTTAAATGCTTATCAGTTTAAGTACACTAGGATAGAGAAAATACACTATCAATTTAAGATTTTGAATTTTCCAGAAAATCTAAAATAGAGCGACCTATGAGGGAACCGAGCAGAAATTTTGAACCCTTGCTTACTAAAGAAGCTCCGCCAGTTGTTGAACACATGGGGTTAACCTGGCTAATTGCAGCAGCGATCGCAACTGCTTTACTGTGGCAATTACCAGCAGGTGATTATATCTTATATCCATTTACAATTCTGGCAACCTGGTTTCATGAAATGGGCCACGGCTTAATGGCGCTCCTATTAGGGGGACAGTTTCAGAAATTACAGATTTTTAGCAATGGTTCCGGTGTTGCAACTTATGGCATCCGGTCATCATTGGGGCCAATTGGCCCGGCAATGGTTGCAGCAGCAGGCCCAATGGGGCCGCCTCTTGCCGGTGCAGGTTTGATTCTGGCTTCTCGCAGTTTTACAGCAGCAACCCTCTGTTTAAAAATATTAGGGAGTTTTTTGCTATTTTCCACATTAATTTGGGTACGCTCCGCGTTTGGATTGGTGGCAATTCCCTTGCTGGGTTTAATAATCTTGGGTATCGCTCTGAGAGCACCCCGTTGGGCACAGGGGTTTGCTATTCAATTTCTGGGTGTACAAGCTTGTGTGAGTACGTTCCATCAACTGGATTATTTATTTAGTAGTTCTGCTGGCTCTCTTGGACTATCTGATACAGCCCAAATGCAGCGGTATTTGCTTTTACCTTACTGGTTTTGGGGTGGATTAATGGCGATCGCATCTTTGGTGATTTTAGTCCAAAGTCTCCGCGTTGCCTATCGTTCATAATGATTGAAACTCTCACCGCTAAAACTGCTGCACAATCATTGTGACGAAGATTTTCAGACGCTAATTACTGAGGAAATGGAGAATTTGCCTGATGATGAGTGATTTTAGTTCAAACTAATTGCGATCGCCAACCATTACCTAAGCTGACACTTGAGGGCGAATTTCATTGGCGCAAGGTCGACCATGTTCAACATCAGCAATATTAGCAAAAGTTGTTTCTGCAATATTGTGGAGAGCTTCTGCTGTAAAAAAGGCTTGATGTCCAGTAATGAGTACATTGGGGAACGTTGTCAGACGCTGGAAAATATCATCTTGAATAATTGCACCAGACAAATCCTCAAAGAACAATTCCGATTCTTGTTCGTAGACATCCACACCAAGATAACCAATCTTGCCAGACTTCAATCCCTCAATCACTGCTTGGGTATCAATCAGCGCTCCTCGACTAGTATTAATTAGCATCACGCCTGACTTAATCTGTTCTATAGCCTTAGCGTTAATCAAGTGATGCGTTTCGGGAGTCAGGGGGCAATGTAGAGAGATAATATCCGAGTTGGCAAATAGCTCAGGCAATTCTACATACTTTCCACCTAGCGCCTCCAATTCTGGATTTCGATAAACATCATAGGCGAGTAGGTTACAGCCAAACCCCTTCATAATCTGTCCTAAAATCAGACCGATTTTGCCGGTGCCGACAATGCCTATTGTGCGCTCATGCAAATTAAATCCCAACAGTCCATCTAGAGAAAAATTGCCTTCTCGGACACGGTTATAGGCACGATGAATTTTGCGATTCAGACTTAACATCAATCCCACAGCATGTTCTGCTACCCCATAGGGTGAATAAGCAGGAACACGCACAACGGTAATTCCTAAATCCGCTGCGGCTTGTAAGTCTACATTGTTAAACCCTGCACAGCGCAGGACAACCAGTCGAGTTCCCCGTGAGGCGAGAAGCTCTAAAGTTGGCGCGTCAACTTGGTCATGCACAAATACGCAAACCGCCGGAAATCCGGCGGCGAGGATAGCGGTATCCCGATTTAAACGGGGTTCAAAAAATACTAGCTCGTGTTGAGTGGGAGAATTTGCAGCTGACAAAAACTTCCGATCATAGGCTTTTGTACTGAAGACTGCTACTTTCATGCAAAACCTCAAGCTGTATACTGCATAATGTTCGACTACATAATACCTTGGCAGTTAGAGAAGCGATGTCTACAATGAGCGTAGCTGCGGTACTTTTGAACATTGTCAGTCTTCAGGATTGCTGTTTGTGCAAGGAGGAGAACTGGGGGATGTGTTGACGGTGTATATACACGGTGCTATACTTAAAAAGTAGGATACAACTAGTAATAATTTAGAGATGCTTACCCGTTCTAAATTGGATAATCCTGGCCGTGACCAGGTAATTAACATTAGAGTTCAACAAACACAACGGGATTTAATTGATCACGCAGCAACAATTCTTGGTAAAACTCGTTCTGACTTTATGTTAGAAGTGGCTTGCCGAGAAGCAGAAAATGTTATCTGTGACAACACTTTCTTTGCTTTAGATGAGGAAAGATATCAAGAATTTATGGCTATTCTAGATTCTCCTCCTAAAGTAGATGAAGAACTGCGTAAGTTCTTAAGAACTAAATCTCCTTGGGATTAATAATGGAACAAACAAAAATTATTAATGCTCCTCAGCCACTTACTTCTGAGCATGATGTATCAGATTTTAATTGTCAATCAGATGCTTTGAATATGTGGCTGAAGGAGAAATCATTAAAGAATGAAGGAGATACAGCCAGAACTTATGTAGTAACTGTTGAAAATAAGGTAATTGCCTATTATTGCCTAGCTACTTCTTTAGTGGCGCATATCCAAGCTACTAGAAAAGCTAAACAAAACGCACCAGACCCTATACCATGTATGCTTATTGGTAGATTAGCTGTTGATATCAACTGGCGGAAACAAGGTATAGGGTCTGGTTTACTTAGAGATGCTATTTTTCGTACTTTGAGAGTAGCTCAAATTGCAGGTATAAGGTGTATTCTAGTTCACGCCCAGGACGAAGAAGCTAAAAAATTTTACTTAAAACATAAATTTCAGCCATCACCTATAGAGCCATTAACATTGATGCTAAATTTAAGTTCCATCGTAAAAAATCTCGCTGAATAAAAAACCAGCTATATTCCTTAATACTCACTTTACCTTAATTACAATTAGCCAAAATCCCTATTAGGGATAAAAACAATCAACACGGATGCAAACGATCGCACTTTTTTTGTCATCCTCTTCCAGAGGTGCGATCACGCTTTGTCGCCTTGTTTTTGTGTGTCACCCACATCAATTTTTGTGAAGCATAACTGTCCTGCGACAACTACGACCCTTATTATGATTACATTTCAGGCTGTGAAATATATTTGTAAGGTTATTTTTGAGATAAAAAAAGGGGATTTTTGCTAGTTGTCCCAAGTGCGATCGCGCTTGTGTCAGCATGAGTCACTTAGTGCAATCGCTTTTATTGGAGTGGTTGAGATAAGAGGATGTTGATTAAAAAAATATTTCACAGAATAATATGAGCGCTGTTATTTTTAAGTCATGCTAATGTAATAAGATAAATTTTGTGATGTCTTTTACGATGTCTACACGCCCAAAGCATTGCTTACACAAAAAGCGATGGTGCTATAATACCAAAGGGGATGTACTAAGATTTCCCTTATTTCACGGCATTTGAATACTCAAATGTGTGAATTATATAGCTGGAGAGGTGTCCGAGCGGTTCATGGTGACGCACTCGAAATGCGTTTTGGGGAAACCCAACGGGGGTTCGAATCCCCCCCTCTCCGTTGAAAATGATTACTAAAGAACTAAATAAGCCGATGGTGTTCGGCTTCATAGATTTTACTTATGATTATTTGCAAGTAAGGGCGCATAGCTATGCGCCCCTAACTATATAACGGATGTTGTGTGGAACGGTATTCCATTTGCGTATTTACTTAGTCAAATATTGTACAATTTGCATTAAAAGATACACTACTAGCACAGATTTATGGGATAAACTTATGCCATCGTGTGAGGAGTGAACGATGGCAAACCGCAGCATGGGGAAAGCGCTCTCATTTAGTTTTATCAGCGTCTGTTTATATCTAGGCATTAGTATAGGAGTCGTTATCAGGCTTGGGCAATCACAGCGATTAAACGCTGCTATTACACCTACCGAGCCTGTGCAATTTCCATTAGCTATCCCTGAACTTACGCCATCAACAACAGAAGAACAAACTTTTCTAGATACTATTACTATCAAAGCCGTTGGAGATATTATTCCTGGCACTAATTTTCCTAACCATAGATTACCCCGGTTTCGAGATGAATTATTACCAAAGTCAGTGAGAACTCACTTGCAAGGATCTGATATCTTGTTTGGTAACTTTGAAAGTAGCTTAACTAATTATCCCTACACTGCCAAAGATATTAGTCGAGGACAAGTCTTTGCCTTTCGCTCCCCACCTGGATATGCTCGGCTATTTGCTGAAGCTGGTTTTAATGTATTTAATATGGCTAATAACCATGCAATGGACTTTGGCCCGGTAGGGTTCAAAGATACAAAGAAAAATCTTGAGGCTGTGGGCATTGCAACATTAGGTCATAAAAATCAAATTCTTTATCTGGAAGCTAACAATATCCCTGTGGCAATGATCGGGTTTTCTCCTTATGAAATGTATAATTCCATTCATAATTTAGGAACAGCCCAAGCACTCGTAGCAGAAGCTAAAAATAAGGCCAACATTGTAGTAGTATCGATGCACGCTGGAGCCGAAGGAACAGGGGCGCTACACGTTAAGAATCAGACAGAGTTTTTTTATGGAGAAAATCGAGGTAATTCGATCAAGTTCGCTCGAAACATGATTGATGCGGGAGCAGATTTAGTACTAGGACATGGGCCTCATGTTCCGAGAGCGATGGAAATTTATAAGGGAAAAATCATCGCCTATTCTTTAGGAAACTTTTTAGGATATCGAACTTTATCTACAAATGCCCAGACGGGTGACTCAATGATTTTAGAAGTTAAACTCAACTCGGTGGGAGATTTAGTATCAAGTAAAGTTATCCCCGTGCGGATGGATAAGCAGGGAATACCTCATATTGATCAGCGTTTTCGGACTGTGAAACTTATGCGTTATTTGAATGCTCAAGCTTTCCCCAAAAAACCAGTGAAGATTAATAAGAAGGGGGAAATTGTTGTACAGAAGATGAAATAAGTAGTTTAAGTTTAGCTCTTGTATTGGTAAGAGGCGTTCAATTTTAAATTTTGAATTTTAGATTTTAGATTGAAGAAAAAATTTAAAATCTAGAATTGACTAATTATTGTCATCTTGTAGCTTTTCCTGAAATTTCTGATTATTCTGGGGTTGAATATCAGTCGGTGAATTTTGCTTTTCTAATGTTGGTACTACTACAGCAGAAGGATCTGACTGTTTAGATTCTATCGGTGGCGCTGCTGGTGGTATAACCACAGAATTTGACGGAATCACCGGTTGAGGGGAAGCAGAATTTTGATTAGAAGTGGGTGAGTTATTTTGTGGTAATGGTGCGGGAGAAGCATTACGAGATGAACGGATAGCCCGTAGTTTCTCCACTAACGAGGGTGTGGGAGAAACGCTAGGTGAAGGTGCGGATTGTTCGGAATCGCCACGTTGTGATTCTTGTGTAGCGCTGCTGGGAGTTTCTTGCTGAGAAGAACGACGATAGCGCCGACGCTGCTTGGAATTAGGAACAGGTGCTGATTCGGTTCTTGAGGTGGTGTTAGTCTCTTCACCACTCTCTGAGTTAGGTACTTTCGCGGCTGGTTGTTGAGTTGGCTGTTCAAAAAGCGGCTTTGCAGTTGGCTGCGGTTGAAACTTGGGTAAGATGCTAGTAATGCCAAAACCCGCCGTAGCAGCAACCAGGGCTACACCTATACCAATGAATATTTTAGATGAACCCTGTTTTTTAGCCAGTACATTTTCTTTAGCGATACCTGAGTTGGGCTGCCCCAACCTAGATGGTTTATGAATGCCATTTTGGACAGTTTTTCCAATTAAAGTTGCTGCCTGTTGGGCAGATAAATTGACAGTTGGCACTGCATAAGTGGGTAAGGCTTGCGGTGTCATATTCACCTTATTTCCAGGTAGCAGTTGTAACCATTCAGCAACTGTCGCTGGACGAAAACGAGACTCCACCGCCATACCGCGCATTATGGCCTGGTTGACAGAAGCACTCAAATGTGGTTGCAATTCGCGGGGGGAAGGCATTTGTTCGCGATCGCGCAACAATGCTGGCATAGGAACCTGTGCTGTCAAAAGTGCATACAAGGTTGCCGCTAAACCATAAACATCTGTGGCGGGTGTGCGCGGTGCTTGTGTCAAGTACTGCTCAATGGGAGAATAACCTTCAGAAACCATACCGGTGTGAGTCTGCCTGACACTGCCATTAAATTCCCTGGCAATGCCAAAATCAATCAGTACTACTTCCTGGGTTCCTTGACGAAGAATAATATTATCTGGTTTGACATCTCGATGTAGCAAACCGTTATTATGCACTACCTGTAAGGCTGCCCCAATTTGCCGGATGTAATGAATTGCTGTAGCTTCAGGTAACGGTATCCCTGGTAATACAAATGCATCTCCCAAGGTTTCGCCACGAATATATTCCATCACCATGTAAGGCAGTCCAGCTTCGACAAAAAAATCACTAACTCTGACTATGTTTGGGTGAATACACGTAGCTAATCGTCTGGCTTCATCTTGGAATTGGCGCTCAAATTTCGCAAAATCAGGATGTTGTCGCAGCCGTTCATTGATGGTTTTCATCACCACCTCCTGGCCCAAGTAGTGATGGGTAGCTTTAAACGTGATACCAAAGCCACCCCGCCCTATTTCTTGAATTAGGGTATATTTTCCATCCTGCAAATTTGTGCCTGCTAACATAAAGAGTCCTGAGTCCTGAGTGAGCAGATAAGTAGCGAGTTCTGAGTCTTGAGGGATTCCTAAAAAATTTTCCCATATATATGGGGCAGGGTTTTGCCTGTCTATCTTACGGGATGATTTAGTTGTTGGAACTCTCCAAGTAAGAAAGACCTTCCCATAAACACAACAGTTTTATCTTTATAGGATAACGCGAGAGTTAAGAAATCCTGAAGTAGGAAACAGACTCAATTTGTCTTTTACGTCTGTGATGTGATAACTAACACGCTACTTGCTACAAAGCTAAAGAGCAATTCTGTAATTTTTAATAAGTTAATAATCAGTATATTTTGGATATCTTAGTGAAACGCGACACCATTTATTACCAAATAATTGATTATTTTTGAACAGTCACCAAGTCCAACGAATTTATTTTAGGACTTATTAAAAGCAACTGTGCCCCGCGATTAAAAAGTATTTTATTTAACCACAGAGGCGCAGATAACACAGAGAGAAGAGGTTAAAGAAGAATTTATGGGCTAAAATTTCCATCCACCTTGAAAGGGCTAATCTTAGAGGTTGTTTGAAAAGTGGTTGGCTGTGATTTTAGGCACTTATTGATCCCCCCTAACCCCCCTTAAAAAGGGGGGAACCGGAATCAGAGTCCCCCTTTTTAAGGGGGATTTAGGGGGATCTAAAACGTTTTGCTACCAAGATGAGGACTTTTCAAACATCCTCTTATCCTCCTTTTTCAGTTTTTTGGATAAATCCGCATTAATGTTTTGAAGGCTCACTTTCTTAAAATCGCTGACCTATGCCTAGATGGACTTTGCTTTCTCCCTGGTCATTAATGCCATAGTCAGCCCGAATTAAACCCAAGGGTGAATTTACTCGTACTCCAGCCCCATAACCAAAACCATAACCTGGTTTGTCTCGCACACCTGCTGGATTTCCCAATACAGTATCACCAGAACCTAAGTCTGAGGCAAAGTCGGCAAATAATACACCCCCTACTATTGGTAAGACGGGAAAGCGATATTCTGCGGAAGCTAACACATAACTGCGACCACTTCCCACATCTCCAGAATCGTAACCGCGTACTGAGTTAGAACCACCCAAGTTAAAGCTTTCGTAGGGCGGTAAATTGCCAAGGACAGTACCAGCTTGGACATTCACCGCAAAGACTTGTGGCTGTTTGGTGTTAAATAACTGCACTGGCAAATATTGGCTGTAATTGGCTTTAAGGCGATTGAGAGAAATATTTCCTTGACCGATGGGGACAGATTGTTCTGTACTCAGACTCACAACGGAACCTTGAGTTGGATTCAGGGGATTATCCCGTTGGTCTTTGGTGGCGGTGAAGGATACGGTAGTTAGGTCGTCAACGCCAGTTCCACTTGCAGATAAGGGATTGCCTTGAGCGTCAGTTGGACTAATATTACCTTGGCGATCGCGAATGCTAGTTCGGGTATAGTTTAATCCTAATGAGGTCTTCCAGTCGTCAATTGGTCGCTGTAAGCTGACACTTGCGCCAACTTTACCTTCCCGCACTTTGTCGCCGTTAGCTAGCTTAATAGTGTCATCAAAGGTTTCCGAAACTTGCTGATTACGAAAACCATTCACAGTGTACCCCAAGCGATCGGGGTTTGTTGTCCGATAGGGACTGATAAATTTAGTATTAAACTGCAAGTCTCGGCTACTTACACCAATATTCACACCTAAAATATCATTAACACCACCAACATTCTGATCTTGATAGCTGATTGTGCCTACTAATCCTTGATCAGCATTGTAACTACCACCCAAGTTAACACCACGCGCCCCAGTTTCTTTGAGTTGGTAGACTAAATCAAGTTTTGTTGCATCTCCTTCTAAAGCAACATTCACAGTTTCAAATAAACCAGTCTGATATAGCTGTTGTATGTCTTGTTTAACTACATTTTCTTGGAAGATTTGACCAGGTTTTAGTTTTAGTTGCTGTTGCAGAAAATCTGGTTTGGTGCGTCCCCCCACGGGATTACCCTTGCTATCAACAGTTTTTCCCTCATCGGTGATAAAGCGAAATTTGATATTACTTACCAAGCCTTCAGCGACATTCACAGTGAGAATGCCTTGAGAACTGGGTTTAATTGATAGCACTCGTGCTAAGTTATAACCATTGTCGGCGTACCACTTGTTAATTTCTGCTACTGCTTGCTGGAGTCCAGCAGGACTGATGGTGGTTCCAATCTGAGATTGCAAACGTTGTTGGGCAACTTGGTAAGTGAGGACTTTAGCGCCAGATAGTTGCAGCGATCGCACAATAATCGGTTGCACTTGATAAACTACATTTAATCCAGCCTTTGTGCTAAAGCTATTCACACTGACATTTCTAAATAAACCTGTATCCGAAATTGCAGCTACATCTTTTTGTAGCTGACTTTGGCTAGTTTCTCCACCCACCTGGCTTTTAATTACCTGGCGAATAATTTGTTGCAATTCTTGATTGGCTCCCACTATCTGTATATCTGTAGCTGTGACTACTAAATTGCTTCCAGTAGTAGGGATTTTGGGAGATGGGGGAGATGAGGGAGCAGGGGAGGTGGGGGAAACAGGGAGGATGACTTGAGAATTTAACTGTTGTGCTGACTTTAAGACTACGCTGGAATTTTTGTTTGCACCTGTTTGCACGGCGACGGGATTTTGAGAAAATTGTTGTGCAACTATAGTTTCTGGGGAAGCAATCGTCTCTATGCGGGCGGGAGTGTCTTCAATTATTGGGACTACCAAGTTACCAGCTTTTGGAGTTAGAGTAACGGTTTTGGCAGTTGCAGCCGTTGCTTGCTGAGTGGCATTGGCAGCAGCTAAAGTAGCTAAAGTAAAAATTGCAGTAGCAGAAACTCGCATAATATTTAACCTAATTAACTGGGAGTTATATCAATTTTGGATTTTAGATTTTAGATTAAAAGATTTGACTAAAAGGCTGTTCCAAGAATTTGAAACAATACATTGTTTCCGAATTTGATTTTAGTTGTAGGAAAGTAAAGAAATAGCGATAATACTAACTTCCAGTTTCTTCGCCGATTTCCCTATTTATACCTCTTACCCAAACAGACAGTTAATTTTGATATTTTGTTTCTTATGAGTAATGTATCCCGTTTATCTCTAGCTTCTAATTCTCAAGCTGCAACTTCTCCTTTACGCTTACTTGTATTAAGTAATGGTCACGGAGAAGATGTCATTGCAGTTCGGATTTTGCAAGAACTCCAACAACAAGCAAACCCACCAGAGATTTTTGCTTTACCTCTGGTGGGTGAAGGACGTGCTTACCAACAGTTGGATATCCCCCTTATCGGTTCAGTTCGCACTATGCCTTCTGGCGGTTTTGTTTATATGGATGGCCGCCAATTGGCGCGGGATGTACGCGGTGGTTTATTGCAACTTACCCTCAGCCAGATTAAAGCTATCCGTCGTTGGGTGAGTTCTCAAAAAAGATTAGGTCAGAAAAGAGCGATTTTAGCAGTGGGAGATATTCTCCCCCTATTGTTTGCAACTTTTAGCGGCGCTAATTATGCTTTTGTCGGTACGGCAAAATCTGAATATTATGTGCGTGACGAGGCTGGATTATTACCACAGAAATCTAAAGATATGCGTTGGGAAAACTTTTCCGGTTCAGTTTTCCATCCTTGGGAACGTTGGTTGATGAGTCGTCGCCGTTGTAAGGCGGTGTTTCTTAGAGATGCGCTGACGACGGAAATATTAAAGCAATGGCCAATTTCAGCTTTTAATTTGGGTAATCCGATGATGGATGGTCTGCAACCAACTTTTTCACGCCAACAATTCTATAGTCAAAATAGTCAACAGCAAGAGACGGTTCGGCCTTTTATGGTGACTCTTCTTCCTGGTTCGCGTCCGCCAGAGGCATATACTAACTGGGAAACAATTATGATTGCCGTATCTGCGTTAATGGCAAGTTTTCAGGAGCGAGATTCGGTGTTTTACACTTCTGGCACAGTTGTGTTTTTAGGTGCGATCGCTCCGGGGTTAGACTGTGATATTTTATCCCAAAGTGTGCAATCCCAAGGTTGGCGAACTGAATCAGGATGTCCTATCCAAATTGCTGATCCAAATGTTTTGACATTTAAACAAAGAAATGCATATCTACTGCTGACACAAAAAGCCTATAATGATTGCCTGCATTTGGGAGATTTAGCGATCGCAATGGCAGGTACAGCCACAGAACAGTTTATCGGTTTAGGAAAACCTGCGATCGCGATTCCGGGTAATGGGCCGCAATATAACCCTGGCTTTGCTGAAGCTCAAAGTCGTCTTTTAGGTTCATCTTTGATTTTAGTCAAACAGCCAGCAGAAGTTGCCAAAATCGTACAGTCCCTATTCAAAGATCCTGATATTTTGCAAATTATTGCCGAAAATGGTATGCGACGTATGGGAAAATCCGGAGCAGCACTACGCATTGCAGAATGTTTACAAGAACGATTGGGTTAAAGGGGTATTAAGTATTGGTATTAATCAATAAATAGTTCTTTTTTCCCCTGCTTCCTCACTCTCCCACTCCCCCATCTCCCCAATCTCTAATCTCCACTCAGCACTTCTTATGCTACCAACCCCGAACGTAAGGCCCTTACAGCAGCTTGGGTACGGTCATCAGCACATAATTTATTTAAAATATTACGAACATGGGTTTTCACAGTACCAACTGTAATGTAGAGTTTCTCAGCAATTTGCCCATTGCTACACCCAGCTACAATCAATTCCAGAATTTCCAGCTCCCGTTGAGTCAGGGGGTAGGTTTCCAAAACTTGCTCGTATTCTGACGCTAATGCCTCAATTTTTACAGTCTTCGGCGTTTTCTCAGAACTTTGGCTGTCTCCAGGAATACCTTGCCGCATCTTCTGCAATACCACGTTGGCAATTGCCGGATCAATCCAAGAATTACCGCCGTGAGTTGCTTGGATAGCGTCAGTCAATTTACTGATGCTTGTTTCTTTCATGTAATAAGAATCAGCACCTGCGGCGAAAGCTGCAAGTACAGCATCCTCTGTGTGATCCATTGTCAGGATCAAAATCTTGGTTGTCGTCTGTCCAGTTTCAGCTTGGTGGCGTTTGAATTTACGTGTGAGTTCGATGCCATCCATGTCAGGCAAACCAATATCCACAACAGCTACATCTGGCTTTGCCGTTTCTAAAAGTTTTAGCCCTTGAGTCGCATTTGCCGCTTCGCCAACTACTTTCAATGCACTGTGAGCCTGTAACGCTGCTCGTAGCCCCATTCGCGTTAAGTCATGATCTTCAATTAAAATAATGCTAATTTCACTCATCGCTACACTCGCTCTTATGCTGTTTGCATCTTTCAATGTATTACTTTTTCTTAGCGCTATCTTTTATTTTCCCAAACCAAAGATAGATGATATTTCAACCAGTCTGCATCCACCGATAGAAATAACAAGTATCCTATCTTTTCACATTTAGATAGAGGACATATCTAGCTGGAGATATATGGATACTTAGACAAAAGGTATGAAATATTAAGACTGATACAAAATTGCTCCTCCTTAGCTCACAATTCAGCTTTCAGTTTCCGCCATATTCCATTAGGAAATTACTATTATTTTGCACAAAGCTTACAAAAATGGACAAATTACAAAAGGTAAAAATTGCTTTACGAGAAAGTGAACGATGGTTTCGAGCGATTTTTAAGCAAACGTTTGGATTTATCGAATTGATACAGATGATGGATATTCTTATAGAAGGGAATCAGACAGCTTTAAAATTTAGTGGAATTACTAGCATTAAAGTAACTTATTGTCCTTTGTGGGAAACTTGTTGGTCTGACTTTTCAGGGGATGTGGAAGACCTCTCTCCTATAAGAGTAGAGGCTTTAAATTTTCGCCCAACCTTTGTAGAGAAGCTGGTTCAGGGTTTAGATGTTTTGTTGGTTTTTCCCCATAGTGTGAAAAGTCAGGCTCAATGGTGGGCAATTTTAAAAGAAATTCAAGCACAACTACAAAGGGCTATTACTCGTGCATCCAAATGTTGGACGCACGGTTCACAAGTTAAAAGTTTCAGTAATCAAAGCCAAAAAATAATTTCTATAATACCAAAAGGCTTACCAGAATTCAGTATTTTTTCTAACGTTCATGAGAAGGTTTTGGTATTTTTCCGAACAGCGGAAGACTGGAATCGCCAGGAAAATAATAACGCAGGTCTGGCGATCGCCAAGAAAATTGTCGAAATTTCAGGGGGGAAGATGACTTCATCTTCACAAATCGGTATAGGGAGTTACTTTTTTACTAAATCTAATAAATCTGATGAGTAGAACTACCCAAGCTCATAGGACGCAACGATGGTGTGTAACTCTCACCAATGACTGAGGACGGTCGCTTACTGACTCATTACAATTGTTTTTAAGCTTAGTAAAGTATTTTATTTTCCTTTATCTCAGCTATGTTTGCTGTCTTCATATCAATAGTTTTCAGTTTGTTAATTACTTATTTTTTGGAATCGTTGGTCATTTGCTTGGAGTTTAATTTTAATACTCGGGTAAATTAGCCAGATTGAAGATACAACAGACTGAATTTAACCCAAGGAAATGCCCAAAAGAGTGATTAACATACTACTAATGGAGGGTAACGAAGTTAATGTGATGGATGTCAAAGAGGCATTCAATGAAGTTAAGATTATTAATCGGTTTCTTAAATTTAACTTAAAGATATTCTGAAGCTTTTGACTTTCCTTAACTTTGTAGAGATTATAGCAACGCTCAACAAAGATTGGATATTATGCAAAATGCCTTGGTCAATAAAGTCACAGATTTTAGATATCTAAAAATTTTATATTATTTACTTAGATAATCTCAAAAGAGGAATTGTTATACATCAACCTATGTTTAGCGGCAAAAATAAAAACCGATGGAAAAGACGCTGAAAATTTTGGTTGTAGATGATGAAGTAGACGGGATGGCAGTCCGTTGTGCCTTGATTCAAGCAGGTATTCAAATGGAAATATCTGAAGTAGGCGATAGCAGTGATGTATTTTCTATTTTAAGCACTACTGCTTATGATTGTGTTTTCCTCGGCTATCGCTTGATAGGCCAGGATAAACTAAACTTAATTCATCAGCTACGTTCTTCAGGAATTAAAGTTCCTTTAGTAGTTCTAATTGCTCAAGAAGATGAGCTTGCTGTCGAATTGCTGAAAGCTGGCGCTACAGACTATCTCTCTAAGTCTAGGATATCCCCAGAAAACTTGGCACAGGTTTTGCGGAGTGCGATTAGGGTTTATCGGGCTGAAATGCAGGCAGATTTGGCAAAAGACCAGCTTAGAGAAAGTCATGAACAACTGATTCGTAAGAACCAAGAATTGGAGAGACAACAGCAACAGCTTCAAATGCAAAACTTCAAGCTATCGGAGGCATCAGTGCTAAAATCACATTTTTTGGCAACTATGTCCCACGAACTCAGAACGCCGATGAATGCGATTATTGGTTTTTCGCAAATACTACTGCGTCCTAAGTTCGGTCAACTAACGCACCAACAAGCAGATATGGTTGAGCGAATCTTGAATAATGGGAAACATTTGCTGATGCTAGTCAATGAAGTTCTTGACTTTTCTAAGCTGGAGGCAGGACGATTAGACTTAAAAGCGGAAATATTTGATGTATCAAAGGTAATAAATCTTGCTGTAGATGAAATGCGTTCTCTAGCTGAGGTCAAAAACTTATCATTGCTAGTACGAACCGATTTCCAAAATAGTTTGATATTTAATGATCCAGTTCGTGTGAAACAGATTTTAATTAACCTGCTTTCCAACGCCATTAAGTTCACAGAGTCTGGCGAGATTTCGGTTGAAGTTAAAGAACTACCTGCAAATCGAGTGACAATTATTATTCGGGATACAGGTATTGGCATAGCACCCAGAAATTTTAAACGTATTTTTGAAGCATTTTGGCAAGTTGATCAAACTCTGACTCGGAAATATCCAGGTACAGGTTTGGGTTTGGCAATTGTAGATTCACTGGTGCGAATGATGGGCGGCAAAATCTTTCTTGAGAGCAAAGTAGGGGTTGGTTCAATGTTTAAAATTGAATTGCCGCGTCAAATCACGTTATCGGCTCTAGGAACCGATGATGTACCCTTACAATTAGATAGGGATCGGTTTTTTTTCTCCGTTAAAAATCCCCATCATTCGTCTTCTCAAGCTAGGTAATCATTAATAGGATATCCTAAATTTAAACTATAGATTACTTTAAAAAAAACTAATAAAAGTTGATAAATTATGTCTGTAGGTGAAAATAATAGAATTTATCGCATCCTCGCAGTTGACGATACTCTCGATAATCTCATTTTGGTTCAAGCAATTTTAGAAAGTGAGGGATATGAAATTCATTTGGTTTCAGATGGAATAAAAGCTTTGCGGCAAGTTGAACAATCTCCACCCGATCTGATTCTGTTAGATGTGATGATGCCAGGAATCGATGGTTATGAAGTCACACGTCGGATTAGGAATAACCCAGCAATTAGTTATATTCCAATTTTGCTGATTACTGCCTTTCACGAATCCAGTGTTGTTGAAGGTTTGGATGCTGGTGCTGACGATTTTATTCGTAAACCATTTGATACTGATGAACTATTGGCAAGGGTGCGATCGCTGTTGCGTCTCAAGCATAGTCTAGACGAACAGCAAAAAATGGCCCGCCAACGCGAAGACTTTGTTTCTCGGCTAACTCATGATTTGCGAACTCCCTTAGTAGCCGCCGATCGTATGCTGGGTTTATTTGAGATGGAAACATTCTGCAAAATTTCGCCAGAAATGAAACAGGCGATCGCAGTTATGATTCGCAGTAACCAAAATTTGATGGAAATGGTAAACACCCTCCTAGAAGTTTATCGCTTCGAGGCAGGTAAAAAAACCTTGAATTGGGAGGAATGTGATTTACGTGAGATATCTCAAGAAGTAGTCAGTGAACTCAGCCCTCTAACTAGTGAAAAAGGGTTAATTGTGAAAATAGACACTAGTGGGTTAGATCCACTGAGTAAAAACCCTGGTGTTATTATGGGCGATCGCTTGGAATTACGGCGGGTGATAAACAACCTAATTGCAAATGCCATCAAATTTACAGATACAGGAGGCATCACAATCCGCATTTTTGAAACATCATCTCATCCTGGAAATCCAGATTCGGTAACAATCGAGATAGAAGATACAGGATATGGGATTGCGCCCGAAGATCAGGCAACAATTTTCGAGCGATTTCGCCAAGGCAAACATAAACGCTCAGGTAGTGGTTTAGGGCTACATCTATCCCACCGGATTATAGAAGCGCACGCAGGAACTATCCAGGTCACTTCTGAACTAGGTAAAGGTAGTCTGTTTACTATGCAACTACCCAAAAATACTTAAGTTCTTCTCCTCTACATTTATATTTCTCTGCTGGACTGCTAATCCTGACAAAGCTCCAAAGCTGGATAAGGGACAAATTTTCTTGCCAGCCCACGGCGAATTATAGCTTCTAAGTCCTCAAGCATATAGGGTTTGCTGATGTAATCATTAAATCCTGCTTTGAGGATACGCTCACGATCCTCCGTACTAGCTAAAGCTGTGACTGCTACCACTGGTATTTTGCAAGTTAGGGGTTCTTGCTTTAGATGATGCACAATATCGATACCGCTAAGGCCTGGTAACAAAATATCCAATAAGATTAAGTCTGGTTGATATTCTTTAGCCACCAGTACAGTTGTAGAACAATCTGTTTGGCAAATGAATCTACAACCCATTGACTCAAGAGCATAACTAATCAGCAGGAGACTATCATCATGGTCTTCCACTGCCAAAATCAAAGGCTGGTAAGAGTTTTGCTTCTTTTCATCACTCATGAATGAATGTGCCAAATACATCTCTTCTCCAGAAGATTTTATTAGGATTAATCGTCTTTAACTTGGGAGATACAGACGAGGCTTACCGCGAACAACACAATAGCGCTCAGTTAAGATTGACTTGTGTTTTACTTTTGTCTAATTGATAATTTTAATCCATGCAAAAATAGCTGAGGTAAGAAAACCTTAAGCTGATAGTTTTAGCAGATACTTTTAGATTATACGCAAAATTACAGAAGATTTTCTCAATGAGTTGATAGTAACTTTGTCTACAACTAGGCTATGCCTACGCAGAAATTTCTTTATAGATTATTAATATTTTATTTGGTATTCTATGTTACAAAAATACCAATAAATAGAAGAATCAAACCTTAAGCTAGCAGGTAACGAGGAAAGTAATAGTTAGGCTTTCAATAAAGGGCAATCTATCATAAAATTGGTAAGTAGTCCAATTTAATCAAACGTAAAATATTAACTCTGGTTTGTAGTGGCTACGTAAGAATTCAGAATAATAATTTTTAATAATTGCTATAAATTTTTGTTTATTTATCCTTATCTAGTTGTTAGCGATCGCAAGATTATCTTTATAAGATTTTCTCATAAATTACATTTATTTTTTCGCAACGCTATACTCAAGTCAGCTTAATATTATCTGCTGGGTTTTTACGCCTCCAGCCGATTTTGTAAACATACTATAGACAGATGAAGTAAAATCCAATTAGTTCTAAATTATTTAGCTATGTTTAACACTTGGTATATATAGGGCGTGGCTTTTAGCTATGCCTTTTTTTTAGTAAGACTAAGCAAGTAAAATATATAATTATAGCAGTTCTCACTTTGGTATAATTCAGTCTGAACCTCACTCCAACCTATCTTTTTGCTTAAGAAACGGATTAGAGGTGAGGTTTAAAAATGCAGTTTATACAAACGAGAACTGCTATACTTAATAAAGTGCTTACTCTGCAATCTCTGAATTTAACTTTATATTAATATTAGGCTGCAAAATGTTCGTATTGATGATAAATAAATAGAAAATTTCATCCAAGTTTGCTAAGTTAGTTTTAGAAAATACCATTTATAAATAGACCGAGCAACAAAAAGCTATTACTACCATATATGGAGCAATATTTGTATCATTCTATGGATAGTAGAAATAACTATTTTACAAAGTTATTATTCAGCCTGTTAATGCCTGAAAAACGTGTATGCGCCCTGGAATAATAACCAGGGTCTTTTTTTGTTAAAATTTAGATAAGCGAAAGATAGACTTTCGAGTTATCTCCCTACAGACCTTTGGGCATGGTAGGGGGATGACATTGCCCATTGGTGTCAACTTAAGAAGATTTTGCCCAAATTTGTTGGGTGTCAAGCGTCAATCTCACGATGGCGCTTACGCCTGATTTTGACTGTCGCATTCTTTTTTCAAATTGGTATTACAAGAGCTTCAAATCTATGGAATGAAGGCTGATGAACAATGACTCATGACTGATAACCGTTAACCGTCAACAGTTAACGATCGTAAACAGTGTTTATACAATTTAGGCGCGCATCAGCTTATCAACCCTAATGTAATAACTTTTTGCAGGGCTTTTTCAAATGTTATCCCCTGCTTGATGCAGATATATAACAATACTATTGCGGCTGCACGAATTGAGTTATCGCAATGTATCAGAATAGGTTTGCGTAGTTCAGTGATCATCTGATACATCTGGAGCGTAACTTGATGATTAATGTCTTCAGGTTTAGTTGGGAAGTTAACGTAGTACAATCCCAAATGCTCTATTTTCTCCTGTTCATTAGCCAGCAAGCCTGTTTCGTCGGGCAAACGTAAGTTCAGTACAGACTGATAACCTTCATCAGCGATTTGTTTTAGCTGATCTAGTGTAATTTGTCCAGCGATCGCTAAGTCATCATTAATTTTCCTAATAATGTTCATCAGCCGGATTAACTCCATTTTGCCGACGTTGCTCAGGCTCTAAATTTAGCAAAGCAATTTGAGGAACTTGTGAGGAAATCACCAAAGTATAAGAAATTGGGGATCGAGGATTGGGCATGGGTCATTGAAGGAGGCAGAAGGCAGAAGGCAGAAGGTCTTATTCACAAGGGGATTCAGACCCCTCCTGAATAAAAGCCACCAAATTTTTAATTTGGTGGGGGTCTTAAACCCAAGTTCCCTCCGGTCACGGGCAGGAGTTAGGGGTCAGTTTTCCTCCTGCCTCCTGCCCCCTAACTCCTGCCTTCGTTGATAATCAATACTTCTTCCCCTACCTCCTCTGCTCCCTCATCCCAAAGCAACAACCTATTACTCCTGGCTCTCTCCTTCGTGATTGGACTTTGCCATCGCTTTTAACGGCAGGCAAATCGTAAAAGTTGCGCCCTGACTGGCGACGCTATTAGCTGTGATACTGCCTTGATGAGCTTCTACAATGCGCTTGGCGATCGCTAACCCCAGACCGTTGCCACTGCCTTTACGGGAGGGATCTGTTGTATAAAACTGTTCAAAAATTCGGGGCAAATCACCCTCACTAATACCTGTTCCCTGATCTTGAATTTTCACAACTGCTTGTTTACCCTCGCTGTACCCAGAAATAAACACCAAAGAATCGGTTACTGAATGTTTGATAGCGTTGTCTAGCACATTTAAAATCGCCTGTAATAGTCGTTCTGGATCGCCTTCTAGTTGTAAATCAACCACATTTACGCTCACAGATACACCAATAGCTTGCATTCGAGGTTCCATTGCATTGACAGCACGATTAATCAAACCTTGTAATGAAAAGTTTTGCTGTTCAAGCTGAGTAACTCCTGCTTCCAATCGTCCGAGATCCAGCAGGTCATGGATCAGCCTTGATAAGCGTTTGATTTCGTTCTCAATAGTTTGAAAAAAGCGATCGCGCAATTGCGGCTCTTCGTATGCGCCACTTCTGAGTGCATCTACCGTTACCTGAACGTTGCTGATCGGTGTGCGGAGTTCGTGGGAGACATTTGCTAAAAAAGCCCGGCGCTCTTGATCTAACGAAGCCAACCGTTCACTCATCCGGTTTAACTCTGCTGCTAACTGATCCAACTCATTGTTTTCATGGATAATCAGCTTGTCACCAAAATGACCACTACCTAAGCGAATTGCAAAGTTTTGCATAGTTTCAATTGGTTTTGAGAGACTCCGAGCAAAGCGAGTACTGATGAGCGCACATATCAAGATTGTCAGCCCCAGCGTTCCCAAAACGCTCCAAATCACCCTAGCGAACTGACGCTGAAGGTGATCCAAAGTCATAGACATTCGCAGCACGCCCAGTAATTGACCATTACGCACAATTGGTCTAGCGATGTATAGGCGATCTTCAGTTGATAAAACCCCTTTTGCGACTCCTTGCGACGGACGATTTTGTAGAGCTTCCGATACTCCGGCAACTTTGTACCAGTTTTTAACCTGTTTGTCTCGCTGTGGGTCAGAAGTTGCCAGAAGACGACCATGTTGATTAAAAATGCGAAGTGCCACAGTTTGTGGTGCTCCATACCGCTGCACCAGCACTTCTACCCTTTGAAGATTTTTTGTTTCTAAAGCATCTGCTGCACTCTCGCTCAAGGCAGCAGTCCAGTTCTCCAGATCCATTTGCCGCGATCGCATGAAGTAGGCATGGAACGACCACAAGATGTAGCCTGCCATTACGGAGGTTCCCAAGGTGATCAGCAACAAATAAGTGGCTAGCAGCCTAGCATGTATGGAATTTACTTTGATGCGAGGCAACCAGTTCATGTTTGAAATTAATCCCCAGAACGACGGCGCAACACTGCTTTTATCCGTGCCAGTAGTTCACGGGTGTTGAATGGCTTGGTGACATAATCATCTGCTCCTGCTTCCAAGCCCCAAATTTTATCGATATCTTGATCTTTTGCTGTCAGCATGACAATGGGAACATCCGAAAATGCCCGAATTCGCCAACATACTTCCATGCCGCCAACCTCTGGTAGCATGAGGTCGAGCAAAATTACATCGGGTACTTCTTTGTGGAACTGTTTGATCGCACTATGCCCATCTGCTGCTGTTGTCACTGTATAGCCTTCTTTTTGCAGCGTGTAAGTCAGGCTTTCGCGTATGGGTGCTTCATCATCCACTAGTAATATATGCGGCATATTTTAGATTAGCATTAAGTCCAGCATTCAATCCTAATTTTACCTTGTCAAGAAGTCCCTTCTGGGGCATCCTTCTCAGGGCACAAAGATTGCTGGGGGGAGGAACAGAAATACACCAAAGGCTCAAAAATACTTGAAACCTAGATATAGGACTAATATTTGATTTCTGAAAAAGCTCCGTACATTTGAAGAGTGGAAAAATCAAAGGTAGTGTGTTGGATAAACCACTGAAACATCCATTTGAGATGAGAGAATGAAGGAATCAAAGCACAAAAACGTCGCACCCAGGTTTTAGCTTGTAACCAAATATCCTCAATGGGATTTTGTGACGGGCAATTCGGAGCAAAGCGAACACAACGAATTCGCCATTGTTCTTCAGATAAACCAAGGTAAACCTTGGATAACGATTTGATTTTTTAAAATATACTTAGTTTAAAAAGCCCGTCTTATCTGAAATATTGTTCAAAAGTCAGACATAAGTTTTATAAGACTTACATTTGATTTTTATCCGTGTTTCCGTGTCTGTGTGTCAGCCTAAATAATAAGTCTTGAAGCCGACATAATATTACTTTTTGGTTACCAAGTTTCTTTCTTCGGGGAGTAAGGTAGTTTCATCATCAGCGCGATCGCCATCTATAGATTTGGCTTTAGTTCTATGGGGTTTAATAATTAGACTGACACCAATTGTCCAACCTAATGCAACCATCCAACCCGCGAGAATGTCACTCGGAAAATGCACCCCCAGATAGAGACGACACCATGCAATAGCTATTACATATAAGCTGCCGAAGATGAGAACCAACCAACGCCAAGAGCTAGTCCAGGTTAAGAATAGCAAAATTGCGACCAGAGTTATACTCGTCATGGCATGAGCGCTGGGAAATGCAAAACTAGACTCAGGCGCAATGGACTGCCACAATTGTGGACGCACTCGATGCATTAATTGCTTTGCTGTGCGGTTGATGATCACACTTCCCATTGAGGTGGTAAGTAAATAAGCTAGCGATCGCCAGCGTTTTTGAAGTAGTAATATAATTGCGATCGCACCCAAAATTGGTATTGCCGTCCAAGGTAGCCCAATTATACCTAGCGTCACCGCTAAAACATCAAGCTGTGGGTTTGCTGTAGAATGAACTGCTAACAAAATAGGCACATCCCACGGGAAGCCAGCTTGATTCTTCCATATATTCACTGTCAGGATCTCAAAGACCTGCAAAGGTAAATATACTCCTATCAAGAGGAGTAAGAGCGATCGCCAACGGGCAATCAAGAGGTTTTTGAGAAAAGAAAGAGGCGACTGGCTCTCTTTATTGGGTTTTTTCACTTTTTACATATTAAGTCCGTTGTAATCAATTAACCTAGAAGTTGTGCGTCAATGTCATCTATCAGTAGATAGTTTTAGTTACTTTAGCTCATGAACACCAAATAAATTTAATAGTGTTTTTCTGAGACAAACAGGTTGACATCTTCACAACTCCATCGATTACAAAACACTAGAATTTTGAGAAGCTCCGCAATGTTTACAATATGGCAAATGCTTATAAGTAAGATTATGACAGTTTTGACATTCCATATCTTGATAATAACCACAGTGCGGACAGTAAGTATCAAGATGTCGGATTTTCTTGGCGCAATTTACACAGCGTGATTTTTGAACTCTGCTAGCTGCCTGGACTTTAATATTAAAGACAAATTTTTGAAAAAACTGGATAATTCCAAAACCAGTAATTGGAATTAGCAAGATATAAGCATAATTTATCAGGAATAGTAAACCACCAAAAAGGGTGCTAATGATATTAAATAGAAATTGAAATATTGCCCCTACTTGAAGAAATTCAAATATTTTAACGATTAATGGAATAAAGAAAATGACTAACAAATGCCAGCTAATTAGCGAGATGAGTCCATATCCTCTTCCTTGGGCAAATTTGTGGACTGATAAGGCAATGAGAATAAGCGGTAGAAGAAAGAGTGACTGAAAAGCAAGCTGGATACTTGGATACCAAAATGATGCCTGCTGATAGTCTTTGTCAACTTCCCTAAATTGATTTTCATCTTTGAGAAAGGCTATAAAATTAGTGCTTTCCGCTTTGGTAAGGAGTTCGTTTTTAAGATTAGAAATTTCTTGTTTAATAGTAGAAATTTGGCGATTATTTTGTTCTAATGTCTGTTTAGCTTTTTCAGCACCGACTTGATTAATTGATTGTTCACGGTTCTGACCTGCAATTTTTTCTAAGAGCGTTGAGTCATATTGAGTTTTAATAGTGCGATTGACTTGTTCAAGGTTAGTGATTTTCGCTTGCCTTTGCTCAATATTTTTGATGATTTGCTGGTTTTGAGGATCGTTAATCTTATCTTTGTACCCGGCATATTGCAAGCAAGTTTTAGAAACTTCACCCAGATGTCCTGCTTCGGCTCGTTGATAGTTTTGCTGAAAACTGAGTTGATTGTTTGGGTTATATGGTAATGAAAGTCTAACAACTTCATAGTCTTTATCTTGAGTGGTTTTTGTCCGGTAATTTTGCCACTCTGAATAACATGGATAAGCCTCGGTAGGGCTGATATGCCATCTGCTAATATCATCAAGTCCGGTGAAAACATTAATCAAGATAAAAATATCAATTAAAATAATTACAATTAAACTTACTTTATTCAGTGGCTCGTTGTTGATTGTTCTTGATCTACTAAAAAATTGGCTCAAAAGTCGGCGAATTCTGGCAAACATATTGTCTTTTAAATAAAGGGGAATTCAATCCGAATCAATTTTATCTGATCAGTAGTGAGTAACTTTAAAAAAATACATCTTTAATCTGAAGATTTGTTAACTGCTGACTTTTGAAAAACAAAGATCCCTGGCTTCTTTTAAGAAGTCAGGGATCTGTAGCTTTCAATTCTGATAAATCAGGCTGTGGTCAAAAATACCGTAACTTTCAGCTGAAGTTGATATAGGTAACGGCTGTATGCGCCAACTAAAACTTATTTAGCAGCGAAATAGGCTTCTAACGCCTCAGAACCACCAATTAATTTACCATCGATAAATACTTGGGGAACTGTTGTCGCACCTGTAACTGCTCGTAACGAGCGTGTGGTGATATCTTTACCCAAGGTAATTTCTTCATAGTTGATACCATGTTCGTTGAGCATCCCCTTAGCACGCGCACAGAAGGGACAACCCACTTTCGTAAACAGAGAAACTACTTCGGGCTTCACTGCTTGGGGGTTGATATATCTAAGCATTGTCTCAGCATCGGATACTTTAAAGGGATCTCCTGGCTCGTCTGGCTCAATAAACATTTGGTTAATTACACCATCTCTTACGAGCATCGAGTAACGCCACGATCGCTTCCCAAACCCCAAGTCTGATTTGTCTACCAGCATACCCATGCCTTCAGTAAATTCACCATTACCATCGGGAATTACTGTAATATTTTCTGCCTCTTGAACTTTTGCCCATTCGTTCATCACAAAGGGATCGTTGACAGAAATACAGATAATGTCATCGACACCATTTTTTTTGAAAACCCCAGCCAATTCGTTATAACCAGGGAGATGAGTCGATGAACAAGTAGGAGTGTAAGCACCCGGTAAGGAGAAGACAACCACTGTCTTATTAGCAAAAAGTTCATCGGTTGTCACATCCAACCATTCGTTACCCTTACGAGTATGAAAAGTGACATTGGGAACTCTTTGTCCTCGGCGATTGATGAACATAATTTTGCTTGCCTTTAGTAATCAATTCCAGTCATAACCTATCATGGGAGGACTGGTATGATGTAACTATGAATCAGCTAAAAAATTTCATTAATAAAGGTCGCGATCGCTGCTACAAATTCAGCAGTCGATTCATATGGTAAAACATTGCGTCCATTTATTTTTATACCTTGACCTTGAGGCAAACAGGCGAGGTAGTGAGTCAAGCGTTCGTCTGGCGTTTCTTGTTTACTTTTTTGACTAATACTCGATGCAGTTTCCCCCATAACCACTAATGTCAGTTGCTCAATAGAGGCAATAGAACTAGTATAATCTTGTCGCCAAAAGCCTGCTAGAAAAGAAAAAACTGCATGGCGACTAGCAGGATTTTCTGCACCTGCAAGCAGTGTATTCAACCACTCTGCATCTACAGCATTCTCAGAAGCAAAAAGTTGCCGAGTTGAGAAAGAATGTAAAAACTTTGGAGTGCGTGCATAGCGATAAAAAGCACTTCCAAAAGGCGAATCTAATAGATTCCAAACAAATCTTTGCTGCCATTGTGGTGATTTATTTGTCATCAAAGCCCATGTTGGAGGCCCAGAGAGTACAAGTTTAGCAATTAAGTTTGATTGCTTTTGGACTAATGCGATTGCAACTGGTAATAAAGCACCTTGTACTATTACAATGACAGGCTTTTGCACAACTGTTTGTAAAAAGTACTGCAACTGTTCTGCCCAATCACTAGGAGTGTAAGCCAGATGAGGCATATCACTTTCGCCACATCCTAGTAAGTCAGGGTTGTAAATTGGATTCTGCTGACCTGAATTATACCATTCGCGGCAAAATCGCTGCCAAAATTGCCGCGACAACCCGACACCAATAGGATGAATTAACAGTAAGGGAATACCCTCAGATACTGTATTAATTGGTTGATGGACTTCGTAAGCACAACGATAATTCTGCCAACTGTAAAACTGGCTAGGAGATGCTGTTAAATTGGTTGTGTTACTTATAGGAGATGGTTGCATAATTCCTAGTTTTTAATACTCGTTAAAAAATCATTTGTGGATGAATTAACTGGTATCCAGCCTCTTTTAGCTTTTCATTCGATACCCAAGCATTATACGGACGGATACTTTTGATAGAAGTATCCCATATAACTTTGGGTAAATTATGTTTTTCAAATAGGCTATCTAGCAAGTCTTGACTGGTAAGATGTGCGTCATCTACCAGATTGTAAATCCCTTGCAAACGACGATAACGGGCAAATTCTATTGCACCAACAATATCATCCAAATGTATCCAATTTGTAATGTCATCGCCGCCGGGACGGGTTACACCAGAATATCTGTTAAATATTTTCAATAGTTCTCTACCAGGGCCATAGATTCCTCCTAAGCGAAAAATGCAAACGCGGAGATTTTCGCTAGATGCTGATAGCAACACATCCTCTGCTTTTCTGAGAATTTGTGCATTTAAATTAGCGGGTGCAAGCGGTGTTTCTTCATCTACCCATACACCATTTCTGTCACCATACACTGCATAGCTCCCTGTGTATATTAATTGTTTTATACTCGGAATCTGCTGCAAGCATGAAACTAAAGTCTGGGCAGTTTGTAGATAAGTTTCTTCATAAACTTCTGCACCTTTTGCACCAACACTCAAAAGTACAACGTCTTGGTCATGCAAAACTGATTTTAAACTATCTAGATCATTCCCACGAGTAACTACAACTCTTTCGGATACTGATTTTAGTGTAGGGACACGCTCAGAGGAAGTTGTGGTTACAGTGACAACAAAATCTCCCTTTTTATGCCAATATTCAGCAACTTTATAACCAACATAACCACAACCAATGATTGCAACGTTCATGACAAATTAAATACAAATAGATTAAACTACTCATCGAGACAATATTCTCAATTAAGGGACTGTATGTAAATAGAATTAACAGTCCAGAGCTAACACTTGATAGTCAATAGTATATAAATTTTTACTTAATGACTATGCTAATTCTTTTTCAATTATGGCAATTATTTCTGGTGAATTTGGCTGTACACTACTATTAAATCTAACTATCACTTCACCTTGCTTATTAACTAAAAATTTTTCAAAGTTCCAAGCAACAGTTCCCGTTGGCTCAACGGCTTTGGTAAGTCTCTCATAAAGTGGATGTTGCTGCGAACCTTTGGCATGAACTTTATCGAACAGTTCAAAGGTAACACTATATTTACTCGTGCAAAATTGCACAATTTCCTCATTGCTTCCTGGTTCCTGCGCTCCAAAATCGTTACAGGGGAACCCCAAAATACGTAATCCTGCTTCCCTATACTTCTGATTCAAATTTTCTAGACCATTGTATTGAGAAGTATACCCGCAGTAGGAAGCCACATTCACTATTAAGAGTACTTTCCCGGTATACTCGTTTAATTGCTTATCCTCGCCGTTGATGGTCTTAACTGCGATGTCCGAAATTGTGTTACTCATCTTGAATCTGATTTATAGGGAATATTGCCAAGTCTCCCATATTACAGGTACTCTAAACCCGGTTTGTTTAAGGAAATTAGGTTTGTTAGCCTTGTTTCCCCCTACGATTCTATTTAACTGAGGCTTTGACACTCCTTGCCCTAAAGGGTCGGGGATTCTACATTAGTCAAAAGTCAAAAGTATTATGGAATAAGCTGTTTAGGACTTTTCAATGGTCTACTTATTTCCGCCGTCCTGTACTAGGAGGCGGAGCGCCTTTGCTCAACAGATGCATCTGATCAATTAACATAGCGATCGCTTGTGAGTTTACCTGAGTGAAAAATCTTCTGTAAATAGCTCGACCAACTCAGGATCTCAGAATAGCCTGGGAAATCTGCGTTACTTTTAATACAAACTTTTTCGCTGGTAGAAATTATGAATTATGTTAAGCTCCGTGTTGAGTTTATTTCTATAACCATAAGTTTTATCAACAAGGTTATACCAAATTATTGTGAAGCTGCATGAATCTATGAAAGGCTGCAAGGCTTATGAGATAAGGGTTTTAGTTTTATAATTCTATGCAACTTCATACAAAATTGGTATTAGATGGTGGAAGCTGCGGGCAATTTATTTGGTTGTTTGACCCGATAGTAGCTTCTGGATTACACCCAGTAATTGGTTGAAAGGAGAACTACTGGTCTTCAAGGCAACTTTTAAAGTAACAAATAATTAATTTTTTGTATAAAAACTTAATAATATTCAAAATTATCCAATCCTGAAATCGGAAAATACTTACCTATAAAGGATATAGATGCTTTATTGGTTGCATAAGGACCTATTTGCTATCACAAAAACAAAAAAATGTATTCTGTGATACAGCTTTTTAGTTTGAGTAAATAGACAATCAATCAAATTTATCTGTCTAGGCATAATTGACCAAAGGTAAAACAAGAAGTAGTCTCATAATTTCTGTAAAGCTCTCACTGTTATGTCTTTATCTGAAACTACAGCTAAACTGCAAATTTCCATTGATACTATCTGAGTACTAATCACTAGTTTTTTAGTATTTTTTATGCAAATCGGCTTTGCCATGTTAGAAGCCGATTTGATCTGCCAAAGAGGTATGTTAATGTCTTACTAGAAAAGTCTATTAACGTTGCTGTAACCATCTTAAGTGCGGGTAAAAATTAGCTATAACTATGTTGCGCTTTTTTATAGACATAATATCGACAATTTATAGCAATTTCCTGAACACCACTTGTTTTGGAAAATTAAAGATTGCGTGAAGAAGACTTGACTGTTTTAGAAAATACATCATAATTACCTAATAATAACCATATAAAAATATTTACAGATGTGCCAATAGTTTCCTAAACTTCTACTAAGGTAATTTGATTCTCTGGTTTTTAAACAAGTGGTCTAAAGGAAAAATATCAAAAACCACTGGATTGCACTTCAGGCGGTAGTTTTTTCTACTTAACCTGTTTTTTCCCTTTTTTAAGGATGGTTTGGAGGATGATGTTGAAATCCATGTACAAACAAAAATCAAAAACAAAAAATAGGCGTTTGTCTCCAAGGAATTACGCTGTCAATTCACAGCCCAACTCAAAAGTCAAGCTATTTAATCTAGCAATTAAGCGACTCTCTCCCAGTTGGCAAGCCTGCTTACCTTTAGCTTGTCTGATTGTCTTGGCTTGGGGTTATGCCGCAGTTGCTCAAACTCCAACCGCAGGGCCAACGACAGCAGAACTCAAAGTTGCTCTTGATACGCTGTGGGTTGCGATCGCAGCCTTTTTAGTGTTCTTCATGAACGCTGGTTTTTGTATGTTAGAAACCGGCTTCTGTCGTCAGAAAAACGCTGTCAACGTTCTTTCCAAAAACTTGATTGTATTTGCTCTCTCTAGCATTGCCTTTTGGCTGATCGGTTTTGGCTTAATGTTTGGTGATGGCAACGACTTCATTGGATTGAGTGGGTTTTTCTTAGGAGGCGCAGATAACAGTCCAGCGACTGGAGATGCCTATAAAGGCGTTTTCGGTGCTATTAGTTGGGCTGGTGTACCTTTAGCTGCCAAGTTTTTATTCCAGCTAGTGTTTGCTGGAACAGCAGCAACAATCGTTTCTGGTGCAGTAGCCGAACGGATTAAGTTTGTTGATTTCCTAATTTTCAGCCTCTTACTTGTAGGTATTCTCTACCCCATTACCGGACACTGGATTTGGGGAACTGGTTGGCTAGCAGACAGAGGCTTTTGGGATTTTGCCGGTTGTACGGTGGTTCACTCCGTAGGTGGCTGGGCAGCTTTGATGGGAGCAGCATTTCTTGGTCCCCGCCTTGGTAGATATCAAGATAGGCAAGTTGTGGCCATGCCCGGTCACAACATGAGTATTGCCACTTTGGGCTGTCTAATCCTGTGGTTGGGCTGGTTTGGTTTCAACCCAGGTTCTGTAATGGCTGCCGATCCTGGTGCAATCAGTCATATTGCTGTCACAACTAACATGTCTGGTGCTGCCGGTGGAATTGCCGCCACCATTACAGCTTGGTTGTACTTAGGTAAACCAGACCTGTCAATGATTATCAATGGTATTTTGGCTGGCTTGGTTGGTATTACAGCGTCTTGTGCTTACGTAGGTATTCCTGCTTCTTTACTCATTGGCTTTATTGCTGGAGTACTGGTAGTTTTCTCTGTAACATTCTTTGACAAGCTTGGCATTGATGACCCAGTAGGGGCAACCTCAGTTCACCTAGTTTGTGGTATCTGGGGAACTTTAGCAGTAGGTTTGTGGGCTGTTGGCCCTGGTGTTTATTCCTGGTATGGTGATGCACTTGGCCCAGCAAAAGGTTTATTTGCAGGTGGTGGCTTTGGACAGTTTGGTACTCAGTTGCTGGGCGTTGTTTCAGTAGGTGGCTTCACTGTCTTACTCAGTAGTATTTTTTGGCTGGCACTGAAAGCTACTTTAGGTATCAGAGTATCCAAAGAAGAGGAACTAGAAGGTTTGGATATCGGTGAACACGGTATGGAAGCCTACAGTGGATTTCTCAAAGAAGGTGATGCAACTGGATTTTCTGGAGAACAAAGCTCAATGGGAAAATTTTAAGGTAAATATTTCTTTGATTTACCCTCTGACATATTCCTAATATGAGCTAGCAACACACTATTGGTAGATTGAACTGATTCCGCCAAATTATCTGTCCAAGCAGCAAAAAGTAGGGGGTTTTATACCTCCTACTTTTCTAACTTTTTACCTGATTCGTGCTTTATTAATTTAGCGGCCGCGATCAAAAACATATCATGAAATACTTGATACAGACACATAAGTAAGTGTCTACTGTTGTATCCCTCTACCTATGTGTTGCAAAGGTTTTTGGAGACCTATCACTGGCTACCATGTATACAAGCCAGTGAGAATAAATCAAACTATTATAGTGGTTCTCAGTTGAGTGGGGTACAGACCTAACCGCAAACCCCTTCCCTACTAGGTTTGGGGAGTAAGATTCAAAGCCTCTCTCCTTTTAGAAGGGGTCAAAAATGTACTGTACCTAAACGAGAACCGCTATAGTTTATTAGTTATTTACACAGGCTTACTTAGACCAAGCCAGAGACTAAATATGGCAGCGTGCTTGCGAGTATTGACTGAATAATGCCACCATGAGTTTGTGTGATTTGAATCACGATGAAAATTCGATTTCAGCGAAACTTATTTTACCTTATGAAATTTTATGGTTAGAGGATTGAGAGTGAGTATGCTGCTATTGGCAGTTGTAGGAAATCTGGCATGGTCATTTAGTGCCAAAGCAAATTTTAATGGTAAACTCACCGTAGAAATTGATGGCTTGAAAAGTAAAAATGGACAAGTCTGTGTCAGTATATTTGCTACCAGTGAAGGATTTCCTGGCGATCGCGATCGCGGCTTACAAAAGCAGTGTACCAAGATTACTGACACTCCTTTACCCATTACCTTTGAGAACTTGAAAGCAGGTAGTTACGCCGTTGCTGTCTTCCACGATCAAAATAATGACGGCACTCTCAATAGCAATGTTTTTGGTATACCAAGCGAAGGCTTTGGATTTTCCAGTAACCCAGAAATTCGCACAAGAGCGCCCAAATTTAGCGAAGCAGCATTTTTGGTAGCAGGTCCGGATACTAATATTCAAATCCAATTAAAATATTTTTAGGTTTATTCTCGTGAATCGTTGTGTGAATCTTCTGGTAGACTTTGTTGCTCCGGCAAACCACGCATTCGATTCATCTGAGTTAAAGCATATCGTGCTGTTGCTTGCACTTCGGCATCTGGATCATCTAACGCATGGCGCAACATCTGACTCATTTGACCCATCATGTCATAAACGCGCGTCAGATCACGGATCGCATTTTGCCGCACTTGTGGACTTTCATCTTGAATTGAAATTGCTAAAGCACGGTTCATCGGTTTGAGTGTGCGGGTGCCAATTTCTGCTAAAGCTGCCAAAATTAAGCTGCTTTCTTGAGAATCGGCATCAATCATCAGGTCAACCATTGGCTGAATTGCCCGTGAATCTCCCTGTTGACCCAAATCCCAAATAGCCTTGCGCCGCTTTGTTGGGTCAGAACTGCGTAAATCTTGAATTAATTCGTCAACAATATTGAGTTTAGCAAGCCGAGAAGTTTTTTCTGGTAGCAGTAATTGTGGGACGACTGGCGGCGTAAAGGTTTGTAGACTAGTTACAGTCTCTGGTAAGGGTGATGTCATCGAGTTGTTGTTAGCTTCACTCAAACTTCTAGTCTCTAATATTTCGGATTGCATTTGTCTGGACTGACGAAACCATTTCAGCAAGGAAATAAATGCGCCAATACTTCCTAGAACTCCAAGGGCTAATATTAACCACCAGAGAAAACCTCTCTCGGTTGGCTTCTCGGTTGGCTTGAGTGTTGTAGTTGATTTGGAAGCCGAAGCAGGAGAGGTGACTATTGGAGAAGTGACAATCTGATTATTGACAACCAAAGCTACTTTCAGTCTTCCCATAGTCGCCAGCCCCGCAAGGCCATCTACTTTTAAACCATTTACTTTCTGGAAGTTCCTAACAGCGATTTTCGTACTGGCGTTGTACTCTCCATGTACCACGCCACTGTAGTATCCCAACTGTTTTAATTGGGTTTGTAATCTCCGCACATCTGATTTTGGACTCCCATATGTCAAAACAGCCGGACTAGCAGCAACTGTCGAACTAGCTTGTGCAAGTTCTAAAATTTTAGGTGCTAGGTTAGGTGTAGCTGTGCTTGAGCGATTTGGATAAAAACCTACGCAAGAAAAACAAGTAAATATCAGAATTGAGGAACGGCATAGCCTCATATTGAAAGTTTCAGCCTGAACGTGCTTTTGAAATATTCGATACCACAATACCTTTAAGATTAGCAAATCTTAAACTGTTACGCATTTAACTTGAACATTTACATGAAGGCTGATGACTCATAACCGTTAACCGTCAACAGTTAACGGTCGTAAAGAGTGTTTATACTTTTTTAGCGCGCATCAGCTTAACTGTTATTTGTTATTTGTCGCCATACATTGGGCATGAGGTTATTAACCTTCTCTAGCTCATCTCACCTTTAACGAGTTAAGGTAAAATTTCTCGTTCAGACTCTCTAACTGCTAAAGTTATGGGGTTCAATTTTTTAGCAGATGCTTCTAAAGCTGGTTGCTGTATATTAGCTATTTCGCCAACAGTAATTGTGTCGTTTTGCGCTGCTAAAGTATCACGTTGGTTAATGAGATAAATGCTGATTAAAGTTAGGAAAACACCGGCCCACTGCAACGGACTGAGGACTTCTGAGAGGAAAAGATTGCCGAATAGTAGGGCAAATATGGGCGTGAGGAAGGTGAGGGAACTAAGACTAGTGAGACTGCCGCTAGAAGCAAAGTAGAAGAATAACCCGTAGGCGATCGCACTGCCAAACACGGTAGCATAACCCAAAGCCACTAAATCAGATCCTCCGAGATTCTCCCACTGCTGGGACTCGACAAATGATGAAACTCCCCACAGTGGCAATCCACCCAAAATCATGTGCCATCCCGTAGCGGTTACCGGGTCAGTATGTCGGCACACAAACCGAATTAACACTGTTCCCACAGCCATTGATAGCGCTGCTAATAGCATCAACCACTCGCCGCTAGCAAACAAATCTTCCCAGCTGCCAATTGTAATATTTGCGCCTGAGTCGAGAAAATGTAAAATCCACTCATCAGGTAAGCCGATTAAACTAATGCCTGTGACGCCCAAGCCTAGCCCTAGCCATCCCCAAAAACCAATGTGTTCTTGGAATAGCCACAACGACAGCAAAGCAACAGCCAAGGGTTGCGAGTCAATCATCACAGACCCTAACCCCGCACTGGTTCTGACTAATCCCTCTGCCAAAAAGCCTTGAAACAACGTCCCATCTACGAGGGCAAATAAGGCAATCCACAGCCATGCAGTCCAACCTTTGGGCTGAGGTTTACCCATGAATGCTGCTGCTATCAGAATTAACATCCCCGCTGGTATCAGACGCACACCTGCCATGAATAGTGGTGTCGTGTGGGGTATTACTCCTTTCATGGCTACCATTGCCGTCCCCCATAGGAAAAAGGGGGCAATTAATAAGAGGGGGGCGAAGGGAAGTCGAGATGCACTGAGTTTCAGTTGCATGGGTTTGCTGATGCCTTTGTTTAACAAGCGCAAAAATTGCTTTACCCAATTTTACCGAATTATGTAGTTTTGTGTTGGTGTAGCGTCTCAAAGAGAAGGAAAAAATACTCAGATGTAGACAAGGTTACAGGATGCTGAAGATTGCAAGGAGGCATTCCTCCTAAATACAGCAAATATTTTAAGACTGTGGAGGTTGACGCAAGCCAACCTCCACAAAATTTAGTTTGATGATTGTTGTAAATTCTGAATCAATTCCCTGGAAATAAAATACTTCCAGCAACCTTTATTAAGCCTCAACTTTTACACCCTTCCAGAAAGCTACATAACCTTCAATATTCTTAGCTTTCTCCTTGGCGCTGGGATAGTACCAAGCAGCATCTTTGTTGATTTGGCCATCAACGTCAATACTGTAGTAGCTAGCGACACCTTTCCAAGGACAACTACTGTGGGTATTACTGTCTGTGAAGTACTCCTTGTTAATGGAGTCAGCAGGAAAATAATGGTTATTTTCTACAACTACAGTGTTATCGCTCTCGGCTAAAACTACGCCATTCCAAATTGCTTTCGGCATAAGTGAGTTTGCAAATAAACTATTCACTTAACATTTTGACACGATCAGCTTATTTTATCCTCCTGAACACCTACCTTTCACCAGAGTCTATCCAAGCTTAAATGGATAGCTAGTAAGCTTTATAGAAAACTTTGCCATCCCAATTAATACTTGCATAACTTTTATTTATCAAATTGAAAATTAAAACTATTTGCTTTTATCATCAAGAGTTTCTAGCATATTGGTATGCAAACTTAATTGGTCAAAATATAGTTAGTTTTGTTTTAGCTTATAGCCGAAAAAATATTCAGACGAGAATGTTGCCATTACATATATGTGAGCGATCGCAGCTTTTAACAAAGTTTGCAAAGAATAGCTTTTATGTATTGCACTTTGGGTTTTCTAAGCTTTTACTTACGAAAGGTTTTACCAATTGCCAATTTATCATATTTGGATTAATTTGAATCAGCCGTTTGTGTAATTAATAAATCAAGCTATTAAATTAGCTAAGTGTAGGTAGGATGTTTAATTTTATAAGATAGTGAACTTTTTTATTAAAAAAACTTATTAATTATACTTTTTTGTAGTTGAGGATAAATCTATGAAATTTTCAAAATTGATAAATTCTGTATATATTGTTGCTTGGATTAATTCTATGCTTAAAATCACTATCCTTCATACAGCCAATAATAATAACAACAGTTGTGCATCAATAAACAAAGCCGTAAACTCTGACACTTTATCTAGCTATTCCACGAATATAAATTACCTCAAACCTTTTGATACTGCTTTTATTGCGTATCAAATGATGGGTCATAGTGATTTTAAATAATTTAAGTGTACTCTGTACTTTCGAGTTGTAAATTACATCATTTTGGCAATTCAATTAAAGTTTGTCTTCATTCGTAAAATGTTTTTGAATTCACTCTAGTAAAATATTGATTTTTAAATTTATAGTAAATCATTTTACTATAAAACAATTTTTTGTTAATTAGATAACTCTAATTAAGCTAGTTAAACTGAGGAGAAATTTATGAAATTTACAAACTTAATTTATTCTGCACTTATCGTTGCTTGTATTAGTTTTCTACCTAGAATTGCTGTTGCTCAAAAAGTTAATACTAACAATAGTGCCGGACAAATCAACGCAGATGTTAACTCTAATACTTTACGTACTAATTCTCCAAAGGCCAGCTACATTCAACCTTTCAATACTGCTTTTCTAGCTTATCAAGGTGCTTTCAAAGAACAGGGTATTCCTAGTGGAAGCGCTTTGATCTCTGAATACCAAATAGGAAAACTGACTGCGAAAGATGTGGTTCAGGCTGCTATCAAGACCAACAAATTACCAGCACAAGTTTTGAATGATTTAGGTTATCTTAATGCGGTCGAATCGCAGTTGACATCATTCAGCAATACTAATGATTCAGGCAATTAAATACAAATTGGTCGAAAATTCTTAACAATGTAGATCAAGTATCGTATCCACTTAAGCTTATCCCACCCCTAAAAGCGGAGCATCTCACTTTTGTAAAAACACGTTTGCCCTAGCGAATGGAATTCGCGGCTATACAAACAAAACCCACCTCCGTGGGTTTCAAATTCTTTGTAGTCCGCCTACGCGGACTAACCAGCGGGGTACGTTTGTCTAGCCGCAATTTCTAATCGCCTGGTATATTTGCTTTCTCTGCTCCCTACTTGCTTATCAAATTGGGTAAAATCACTGTTTTGGCAATTTTGGGTGTGTAGCTGAGTACTTTGTTACGATGCCTGAAATTTCAGGGTTGTAAAGTCTCAAATAATTCCAGTAGTTGCCAAATACTTGACGCACATAATTTTTGGTTTCATCAAAGGGAATTTGTTCAACAAACTCATCTGGATCTTGTGTTGTTAGAGTTTGCAGCCACTTAGAAACATTGCCGGGGCCAGCATTATAACTAGCGATCGCAAGCAAGGAGTTGTTGTTATATTGCTCATGGGTATGATCCAAATACCATGTACCCAGCATGATGTTCTCATTGGGGTTTTCTAAGTTTATTGTTTTGCTATCCACCTTGATTTGTGGGGCAATCCATTTAGCTGTACTCGGCAACACCTGCATTAAGCCAGTAGCATCAGCAACGGATTTGATTTTTGGCTCAAACCGTGACTCTTGACGCATCAGAGCGGTGACTAGCAAAGGATTAAGTTGACGCTCAGTAGACCACTTTTGAATCTCTCGGAAATAGGGAAATGGATAACGCACTTGCCAGTAGCTGCTCTGTTTGCTGAGAGTCTCATATTGAGCTTGTTCAGCTGGTGTTTCCCGATCTTCCAACTTAGAAATTTTGTCAATTCCGATGAGATTTTCTCCCCTAGCCAGCCGCACCAATCCTTCAGTAAATTGCTCTGCTACTGTTGGCTGAAGTTTATTCTGAAATTCTGTTTGCCATTGTAACCAGGCATCGCGGTCTTGACCCAGCAGATACAGTTCTTTGAAAGTCTCAGAACCAGCAGGTGGTAATGGGCGCTGGGGTGTGATTATTTCCGGGTTCATGACGCGCACATTGTCAAAGTTGCCGACGTTTAGCCCCAGCATGGTTGCTGCTCGCCATGCATAGTAAGAGTAGGGAAACTCGCTAACCACATACTCATAAGCAGTTTGAGATTCTTGCTGTTTCCCTAATGAAGCTGCCCATTTGCCTACCCAAAAGCCTGCTCTCGGAGCCAAAATACTATTGGGATTGTTGGTGACAATTGGCTCTGCCCATTGCCAAGCACCAACGTAATCTTTGGCTTTAGCTTTATCTTGGGCTATTCTCCAACGATACTCTGCGGCTTCATCAGAATTGCCGTATTTGGCTATGAGTAATTGCCACGCCTCGTTAGCTGACTTTTGATCTTTGAGGGTTTGGAGAGTTTTGGCTTTTTGTACCAGTGCAGTACCAGCTTGTTTAGGAAATTTACTAATTACCTGGTCAAAATAGGGTAAGCCGTCTTTACCTGTTTTTGCTGTTTCTGCTAACCGTAGTAGTGCAGTACCAGTTTCCTCAGCATTAGGAAATTGTTGCACCAATTGTTTATAAGTGGCGATCGCTTTTTCTCGATCTTTACCCCCTATCTGTAACCCTCGTGCAGTCCGGTAGAGGTTGCGGGGTGTTTTCGGTGCTTTGGCATAAGCATTCGCCGCTTTCAGAAATTGATTATTTTCCCAATAGCTTGTACCAATGAGTTCCCAGTCTTCGGGTTTCAGAGTAGGCTGTTTTACTAACTGATCTAAAACGCCCACTATGCCAGGTTGGTCATAGGCATATTTAGCCAAAATCAATTGTAATTGTGGCTGATTGGGATTTTCTTGCAAGCGTTTGCGAATAATTTCCCAAGTCAGAGGGTTGGAAGGAAATTGAGCGATCGCTATTTCTTGTTGCTTCGGTAGGGCAATCAGATATAGTGCTTTTACCGTAGCTGCTTCTTTGGGATACAGTTTAAGTACACTTTGCCTGAGATCCGAGGCTTTGCCATCCTCACCTAGCATATCCTGTGCTTGCGCCTGTTTTAGCAAAATATAGGGCGCGAGGATAGGATAGTCTCTCTCTAATCCTTGGAGTAAAGCCAGGGCTTTTTGGGCTTGGGTTCTTTCAATGTAATCACTCGCTAAAAGATAACGAGCGCGATTTCGGTCTGGCGAAGGCGACTGTCCTGCGATTTCTGCTAGTTTCGCCGCCCGTTCTGGCAAAGATTGTGATATCAGTGGAAGGACGGTTGATTGGGCAATACTAGCATCAGATATTTCCTCTGCCTTATTCTGACTCAGTTTGAGCCATTGTCCAACGGTTTTACCAATCTCAGGTGCTGATACCATTGCCCCAGCTAAAAAGGCAAACAGTGCCGCACCCGCAATTATCGAAATTTGCTTTTTCTGTAGTTTCTTCAGCATGAATATTCGCTGAGAAGTTCCGATGAATTTCCTGAAACTTTAACACTCTTAACCATCAGTGTTACCAATTTTTAATTTTAGATTTTTAATTTTATGTAGAAAAATACTGATTTTCAATCCTACGGTTGATAGTACTGAGTAAGTTGCATATGTTAAATACTATTACATCTATCTTGGGTACTAGCTTTTAGCAGTAACAGTGTCCATACTTTTAACTCCAGAATCCATAATAGCGCACCTCGTAGAACCCTCTCCTTGCATCCTAAACCTCCTTCGACATCAATGCAAAAATTAGGGTGGGCATTTGCTAGACACTAAGGATGTGAAAACTACGATGATTTATACCCTGGTTCTTAAGTGCGATCGCCCGATCTTGTAGGATGCGTAACGCATCACCCAAAACTTGCTATAGCAATTTCTCCATTCTTTGGGTAGCCAATTCGTGAGCGTTTATTTACAGCTACAGCGATCGCACTCTAAAGGCTTAGGCTAATTCGCAAACAATGCGATCGCTGAATTAGAGATAATATTTCTATGATTCAGTAATTCTCTATCATTTATGACTCAAGCCATACCCAAGCTAGTAACCTTTGAGGAATTTGTCGATTGGCTACCCGAAAATCGACGAGTCCGCTACGAACTACATAAAGGAGAAATCGTTGAAATGGCGCAACCAGTAGGGGAACACGAGGAAGTAAAGGGTTTTTTAGCAAGAAAAGTAACAGTTGAATTTGACCGATTAGACCTCCCCTACTTCATGCCTAACCAAGTTATAGTTAGACCTCCTGAAAAAGATTCTGGTTACATTCCAGATGTGTTGGTGCTAAACCGTGCAAATCTGGAAAACGAAAAATTATGGAAAAAAGAATCTACTGTTAGTTTGGGTGCATCAATAGCTTTGGCAATTGAGGTTGTATCAACCAACTGGCGAGACGATTACTACTTGAAGTATGCTGAATATGAAGAGATGGGTATCCCAGAATACTGGATTGTCGATTATGCTGCCTTGGGTGGACGTAATTTTATCGGTAATCCCAAACAACCGACAATCACCGTGTGTAACTTGGTTGATGAGGAATATCAGATAAATAAGTTTCGAGATAGCGATCGCATTGTCTCTCAAACTTTTCCTGAATTGAATCTCACCCCAAACCAGATTTTTCAAGCTGCTGTAATCTAGCGTTTATCGTTTTGCCAATTCTGGAGCCCGTCCTTTCAAGCCGATCATCAACTTCAGCATAAACACCTTTAAAACGGGTACTCGCTGCAAAAACCATAAACCCAAGCGACGAACCACCACCACAGGTAATAAGTTATTAGAAAACATCCGATCTAACAAATCGGTGAAACCTAAAATCGTCAGGTTTTCCAGCTTGCGCCAGCGTTCATAACCTTTGAGAATCTGAATATCGCCAATATCTTTACCCGCTTGGTGCGCTGTTTGGATTACTTGCGCCAAAGCTGCTGCATCCCGAATTCCCAAATTTAAACCTTGTCCGCCCACAGGATGGCAATTGTGCGCCGCATCACCAATTAATGCTAGTCGGGGGAGAACATAGCGATCGCTTTGCATGAGTTGTACCTGGAATACAAAGCGATCACCTAGTAATTCCAATTTCCCCATCTGATCGCCATAGCGACGAGTAAGTTCTCTTAAAAATTGCTCATCATCTAAAGCACATAAAGCTTTTGCTTCTTCGTGGGGAGCTGTCCACACAATGCGGCAACGGTTCCCCGGTAAAGGTAAAATCGCAAAGGGCCCGCTAGACCAAAATCTTTCGTAAGCGGTGTTATTATGCGGTTTTTCTGGTTTGACAAATGCCACGATGCAAGATTGCCAATATTTCCAGCCAGAGGTTTTGATCCCAGCAGCTTGACGAATTGGCGATCGCGCCCCATCTGCTGCTATCAGTAATTTGCTACGAACTGCCTGTAACTCATCAGCAATTTTAATATCTATCGCTACTATATCCTGCTGGTACTGCGTATTTACCACTTCAGCCGGACATAGATAAGTTACATTTGGACAATCTTGGACAAACTCTTGCAAAGGCTGCAACAGCGCTTGGTGTTCCGCTACATAACCCAATGCTGTATCTATATCATCTGTGGTAAATTCCACCACATTGGGATAATCGGCATCCGAAAGCCGAACTCGGCAATATTTGGCTATTTGAGGCGATATTTTGTCCCAAACTCCAATTCCTTGGTAAATTAGCGCCGAAAGCTGATGAACTGCATAGGCTTGCCCCTTAGCTACTGCGGCTGATGCTACTTTCGCTTCAATCAGCAAGATACTCAAACCAGAATCTTTTAAAGCAGAAGCTAGAGTTAACCCAATAATCCCACCGCCGACAATTACCAAATCATATTCATATCCCCGCTCATTTGACGGTGTTGGTTGGGGGGAAATTTGCTCAAGCTGCGTTAGGGCCATTGTTAAGTTAGGTTACAGCGTCTTAACTCTTATTTTGACGCGATCGCGCCCTCATGAGCAAGCTAGAGGAGTAAACTATTGAAAAACCTCGCTGCTAACTGCGAGTAAATTTTTATTAGGAAATGCTCAGAGCCATCAATTCTTCTGATATTTCAAAGTTAGCTGTGATATTTTGCACATCATCCAAGCCTTCTAGAGTATCAATTAACTTGAAAAGCGATCGCGCCTGATCTGGATCAGTGACTTCTACACTATTACTAGGAATCCAGCGTAATTCGGCATCAGTCACCTTAAAACCTTGATCCTTGAGTGTCTGATTAAGAGTTTCCAAATTGCCTATCTCAGTAAATACCTCAGCTATCTCATCTTCAGCCATTTCATAAGACTCAGCACCGCCTTCGAGGGATACTTCTAAAAGCTGTTCTTCGTCAACTACGCCCTGTATTACACAAACGCCTTTTTGGTCAAACATCCAACTAACGCAGCCTGTTTCACCAAGATTGCCACCATTTTTACTAAAAGCTACACGCAAGTCAGCAGCAGTGCGATTGCGATTATCTGTGAAGGCTTCGATTAAAATCGCTACACCACCAGGGCCGTAACCTTCGTAGCGAATTGCTTCAAAGATGACATTATCTCCGCCAAAAGTGCCTGCACCTTTAGCGATCGCTCTTTCAATATTATCATTGGGGATACTCGCCGCCTTTGCCTTTTCAATTGCCGTGCGAAGTTGAAAATTCAGTGCCGGATCTGGTACGCCACTTCTAGCCGCCACGATAATCGCCCGCGATAACTGAGTGAAGGTTTTTCCCTTTTTTGCATCTACTACCGCTTTTTGGCGTTTAATATTTGCCCATTTACTATGTCCTGCCATAATCTGAAATTATCAAAACTCTATTCAAAATTAGGATATACCTAGCTTTTGCTCAGATGCAAAGGTGCATTTGTTAAATGCTAGATATTTGTTAACCAAAATCATGATTTAACTGGATTTTAATTTTCGAGTGATTAAGACGCGTAGTTTACCACCGTAGGTATCGCATCTCGTTTAAATCATAAAAGGTTCAAGTTCGCTATTATGCCACTTTTTTTCAACCCGTTCAGTAATAAGCGGTCTGATGATAAACTTGGGCGGGCAACCATCTAGAACATCAATCCGCACGCATGAGTAAGGCAGGCGCTTCTGGAAATTGTAGTTATGACGACCCACAAAAAGCATTGAATCCGCCACTTTCCGAATGGGTTTACCTGCAATATCAGCAAAAGTCTCCATTAATTCAGTCCCCTCTCGCCGTTGATAGCGAGGACGATGACCGCTACCACCAGAGATAATACAGTTAATGTGGGAGTCAGCAAATCCGGTATCAGTTGTGCAAAGATGCTCCAAACAGTGAGCGTGACCATTTAAAATCAAATCAACTATAGGACGTTCTTTAATTAGAGAACCAAGAGTTTGTGCAACTTGTTCAAACACCCAGCGTAAGCGGTGGCGAACCGCCAAAGTTTGTGCTTGATTCCACTTGGTAGTTTCTGTAACATAAGGAGGATGGTGGAAAAATATTACACGTCCACGCACTTCAGAGGTGTTCCAAGATTCAATGAGTCTACTACGCAACCATTCAAGTTGTTCAAAATCGATCGCAGGCATTTTCTGAGATGCCAATTGTTTTTCAATATCGATTTTGATCTCGTTTATTTGGTCTAGTTTGGCACTTAGGTCATCAAGTTGTTCCGCTTCGGTGGGTTTATCGGGGTTGAGGCGATTGTATATTCCCAAAATCTGCAATTCTTCTTGATCTATTTCTTGGCAACGCTTTTGCAATTCCCGGCGGTAAATTTCTCCCTCTTGAGTTGCAGGTAAGGGTGATGGTGTATTAAAGGTGTTAGAATCCAAAGCGAAAAAATCAATCCCGCCGTAACGGAAAGTGTAATAACGATTGGGTAAGCGGGTAAACTGTCCAGGTTCGTAACGCAAACAGCGTCCTGTGTCAGTCTTAGCAGTATAGTGTTGATCTAAATGACGTTCCAATTCCGGGGAAGACATCGCCCTAGTATAGTCCATAAATGCCCGTGCATAGGCATTACCTTGATATGAACCATGCCAACCAATTTCGATATCTTTGTAGCGCAACAAGCGACGTAATGAAGATGTTGTCCCAGTAAATAAACGGTACATCAACGGCACATCGTAGTAATCATGATTACCAAGTACTGGCAAGAATGGTATATTAAACACCATGCGGTCATAGGGAATTTCTTTCGGGTTGTCGCCACCTACAAGAAATTCGCGGTAAGGCTCAATAAAGTTTGTTGAATAATACTCTTGGGAACCCACCACATAAATTACATCGCCTGTGTGCAACACAAAACTGCAATCATCACGGTGAGTCAGCATTAGTTCAGCAACTTTTCGTTGTGGGTGTTGTCGATAATGGGATTGAGTACCGGAATCACCGATAACCATAAACGAAAATTTTGGGTTATCTTTTCTGCCATCATCTATAACCATGCAGGTTTGATCAATTCCCCGTTGCACAAAACTTGGATGCATCCACCGCACTCGTTCCTTCATCTTTTGAATTTTTACAGGAATCGGTGGATCGGAAATCAATTTCATGGCTGATAACTCTTGAATGCCTAACCTTACTCACACGCCGATTGTAACGAAATATTTACCAGATAAGTAGCTATAATTACCACAGCCATTGCACCCCTCCCCCTTTTCCCCAAAACCCGACAAGTGAGGAGACTGAATTATCGCGATCGCAACCTTTATAACGTTTCAAGCGATCGCCCATAAATGGTAGTATGCACAGGAACAGCAAAAGATAGAACCCTCAGCCAAAGGATAATTACTGGAAAGCGATTAAAACTGACATTAATTAAATGGACTACCAGAATGGAGTAAATCAGTCTCCTACCAAATTAAGTCAATCGCAATCAAAGATGCGTGTTTTGCTGTTAGTAAGGTTAAGAAAAAGTTTAAGAACTGTGGTGGTATTAGTAAGGTTAGATTTAGGCCAAGAAAAGATCCTGTACAATCTTGCTATACTCCCAAGTCTGCGGTAAAAGACTTGGGAATATACCACACTACATTAGATGAGGTCTAATCTATGATTAACGCTCTTGAATTACTTTTGTCAAAGTAAATATTAAAAACCTTTGTCCAAATGTGCAACCCCTTGTACTTTAGCTATGACTCTTTGAGACTGGGACTTTTCATGCCAAGTCTGAAAAGTTAGGTTAAGGCAAGGCTTGAATTAGTTCCCGAATTACATCTATTGCTGGTTTGCCAGTCTGTTCACAATATTTCTCAAGGTTCTGAGCTTCATCTAATGTCAAGTTTAACGTAATTCGCTTAAGCGCCCTTTTTTTACTGGAGGTTGCAAAATGGGGAAATTTAGGTGCAGCAGTTTTATTCATAGATTGATAAGCTAGATATATAGAAACTTTCCTTATCAAGCTTGCCAATTCAGAAACGTCTTTACCAGTGAAAATCGAGATTTTGAGATTGAACTTAAGCTTTACGATCCAAATATATTACTGATAATTTTAGGTATGAAATAAATAGTATCATACGTAACTAATATGCCATTACGTATGATGCAAATAGCTTTCGGTTGAAGGGCTTATGTCAGCAATGCTGCACAGACCAGATTGTTTGTTGAGCAAGCGGTGTTGAATTAGTGAAACGAGTGGATTGCCAAAGGTGGCTTGTATCAGTAAACATTTTGGCTATAGACCTCTTTAAAATCCTCTGCAACATGAGATTATTCATTTGTGATAGCTATCACTTCACATCTATAGCAACCTAGTAGATAATTATTTTTTATCATCAAAGGCGATTACCCAAACGTGAGTTAATACATGACTTTACAGAATTGGAGACGCAAGCGTGGCGTTGCACTTACTACCAAGGGGTTACAAAAAATTAAGGAGGCAAAGCATCAGTCAGAAGCAAAGGAAAATTTTGGAAACAGGTATACTCTCGAAGAAATGAGTGTCCGCTCTGGGTTATATTCCGCTACTATCTCGAAAGTACTAAATCGCGAAGGAGGAGTTGACAAACAGACTATTGAAAAGCTTTTTTTAGCTTTTCAGTTAAAAATAGATAAAAGTGACTACTCAAGCTCAAATACTCGCTTAGATTGGGGAGAGGCTATCTTCAACTCAGTTTTTTATGGACGGACAGAAGAACTTACCACGCTAGAGCAATGGATTCTCAATGAACACTGCCAATTAATAGCAGTATTGGGAATAGGAGGCATTGGTAAAACGGCGCTGTCTGTAAAGTTTGCTCAACAGATTCAGGAGAACTTTGAGTATGTGATCTGGCGATCGCTACGAGAAGTACCGCCTGTTAAAATTATTCTAAGTAACCTAATCCAATTTCTATCTGACGAACAAGAAACAGAAGGTAATTTACCAGAAAGCTTTAGTGAGAGGGTATCGCGGCTACTCTATTATTTACAAAATCATCGCTGTTTGGTGATCCTTGATAATGCAGAATCAATTCTCCGCAGTGGGAGTCGAGCCGGACTTTATCGAGAAGGATATGAGGAATATGGTGAACTTTTAAGACGGGTAGGAGAAGCAACTCACCAAAGCTGCTTAGTGCTGACTAGTCGTGAAAAACCGAAAGAAGTGGCATTACTGGAAGGAGAAGCATTATCTGTTCGTTCATTACTACTGAGTGGCTTGAAAGTGGTGGAAGGGCAAGAAATCTTAAAACTCAAAGGGCTATCTGCGGCAGAGAATGAATGGAAAGTAATGATTGAACGTTATGCAGGCAATCCATTAGCCTTAAAAATAGTCGCCACAACCATTAAAGATGTTTTTGATGGTAATGTGACTGAATTTCTGCAACAAGACACAGCTGTTTTCGGCGACATTCGTGATATTTTAGAGCAGCAATTTGAGCGTTTGTCAGATTTAGAAAAGGAAATAATGTATTGGCTAGCGATTAATCGTGAGCCAATGGCGCTTCAAGAATTGCGAGATGATATTATATCACAAGTACCGCAAGCAAAACTAATGGAGGCTGTCGAATCTCTGGGAAAGCGATCGCTAGTTGAGAAAAGTGCAATAACTTTCACCCTACAACCTGTAGTCATAGAGTATGTGACTCAGGTATTCATAGAGCAAGTCTGTGAAGAAATTGCAACTGAGAATATTGAACTTTTTAGATGCTACGCTTTGATCAAGGCGAGTGCGAAAGACTATATAAGAGAAGGTCAAATTCGCCTCATCCTCAAACCGGTTCTTGATGAGCTGCTCACTAGATTAAGAAGTAAAAAAGGCATTGAAAATCGACTAGCTAAAATTTTAGTAAGGCTACGGGAAGAATCGCCGCAAGAACCAGGGTACACAGGTGGAAATATTCTTAATTTGCTTTGTCAACTACAGACAGATTTAAGGGGTCATGATTTTTCTGAACTGACGGTTTGGCAAGCAGACTTGCGGAATGTGAAATTGCATGATGTAAATTTCCAAAACGCTGATCTAGCTAAGTCTGTCTTTGCTGAAGCCTTCGGTGGTATTTTGTCCGTAGCCTTTAGCCCCGACGGCAAACTTTTGGCTACGGGGGATAGCAATGGTGAGATTTGCTTACGAAATACTGCCGATGGCAAACAGATCCTCAACTGCAAGGGTCATACCAACTGGGTTGTATCACTTGCCTTCAATCCTGACGGTAGAACCCTTGCTAGCGGGAGTGCTGACTCTACTGTGAAATTGTGGGATGTCATTACAGGTCAATGCCTGCAAACCTTTTCGGAACACAATAATAGTGAGGTTTGGTCGGTAGCCTTTAGTCCAAATGGTAATATGCTAGTAAGTGGCAGTAATGACCATATAATAAGACTATGGAGTGTTAGCACCACTGAATGTCTCAGAATTTTCCGGGGACATACAAGTTGGGTAATTTCTGCGGTCTTCCATCCGGATGGTCAGACGCTAGTGAGTGGCAGTGATGACGACACAATTAGATTGTGGGATGTCAGCACTGGCGAATGTATCAAAACTCTACAGGGGCATGATGATGGAATACGATCAATCACTATCAGTCCAGACGGTCAGACAATAGCGAGTAGCAGTGATGACCAGACAGTAAAGTTATGGGACTTTGACACTGGTGAATGCATTAAAACTCTACAAGGGCATCATGCTGCGGTCTGGTCAGTTGCCATTAATCCTCAAGGCAATATTATCGCTAGTGGCAGTTTCGACCACACAGTGAAGCTATGGAGCTTTAGCACTGGGCAATGTCTAAAAACCCTTCAAGGACATTCGGGTTGGGTATGCTCTGTCGTCTTTAGTGTGAAAGGGGATCTTCTCGTCAGTGGCGGTGAAGACCAAACAGTGAAGCTATGGAACATTAATACTGGTCAATGTCTCAAAACTTTCAGTGGTTATACTAGCCAAGTTTGGTCAGTTGCTTACAGTCCGGATGGTCAGACATTAGCAAGTAGTAGTCACGATCACACAGTAAGGTTATGGGATGTTAATACGAGTAAAACTTTGCAAATTTTCCAGGGGCATGGTGCTGCGGTTCGATCAGTTGCGTTTTGTCCAAAAGGGCAAACATTGGTAAGTGGCAGTGACGATAGAACAGTGAAGTTGTGGGATGTCAATACGGGTCAAGCCTTACAAACTTTCCTGGGACATCATGCTCTAGTATGGTCAGTTGCTTACAGCCCCGATGGTCAAACTTTAGCAAGTGGCAGTCACGACTGTACGGTGAAGTTGTGGGATGTCAATACGGGACAAGCCTTACAAACTTTCCAGGGGCATCGTGCTGCAATCCAGTCAGTAGCCTTTTGTCCTCAAGGGAAGACAATAGCCAGTGGTGCTTGGGATCAGACAGTCAAGTTGTGGGATGTCAGCACTGGTGAGTGTAAAGGAACGTTAGAAGGGCATACGAATTGGGTTTGGTCAATTGCTTTTAGCCCGAATGGTAAATTGCTGGCAAGCGCCAGCTATGACGGAACAATCCGATTGTGGAGTGTTAGTACTGGTGCTTGCCTCCAAACTTTCCAGGTTTGTGCAAATGGTATCGTTAAAGCAGTCGTCTTTAGTCGAAACGGCCAGATTATAGCTAGTAGCAGTCCCGATTACACAATTAAGTTATGGGACGTTGATACAGGTGAATGCAAAAGAACGTTACATGGACATTCAGCTTGGGTCTGGTCAATCGCTTTTAGCCCAGATAATCAAACTCTGGCTAGTAGTGGCGCTGATGAGACAATTCGACTTTGGGATATCAACACGGGCAAGTGCTTGAAAACTTTGAAGGCTAAGAAATTTTATGAAGGAATGAATATTAGGGGGGTTACGGGTTTAACTACTGCGACTATTGCTACTCTGAAAGGGTTGGGGGCAATTTCTTAGGAAAAACAGCCTCGGCAAGGAGTTATATAAAACCAGTAAAGATTTCACCGCTTGGAGGAACCTACAGCAATATATGTTTGAAACGTCAGGTCAGTAGACAGGAGGTTTTCTCTGCCCAAAAGTGTCAATCCCTAACTGTTTAACTGTTACGGTATTTGAATCTAACTAGCATCTGAGCTTCTTCAAACCCTTAGTAGAAGCTAAACAATTGAGGGATATCAACTAGTAATTCAAGCCTTATCATTAAAGTATGTAGATAAGCCGAAACTAGAAATCAGCCATAGGGATATCGCTCGGTAATCCTTTTGCGAATTCCTCAAACATGATTCTTTCCAACTCAAACTCCATGTCATCCAAAGTCTCTAAGCTGCTCTCGCTGAAGCTGCTAGCAGAATTATAAGGGCTGAAAGATTGCTGCTCGATAGCAGAATTATAAGAACTTAAAGATTGTTGCTCAATGGCTGTAGTTTTTGCTGTTGCTGTTTCCATTATCTTTTTTTAACTGTGCTAATTTGTACACTTCCTCACTTGTCTTAAAAAAGTTGTGCCTGGCTGTTAGATCATTTCTAAGCTTTTAGCGGTTTTAACACATTCTGAATCTCCTCATCTGATATATAAGGTTCCTCAGGTGGGCTGAAGCGCAACAATGCAGCTTGATAACAAGCTTTCGCCACGCGAACACGTTCTTCAGAAGTAAGACCAGCAATCATTTTAAGCGTTTCCTTTACGTGTTCCACCTCAGTGCTAACAGCACTGTGCGCGCGCAGGCAACGGGTAGCTGTGATACCTGGTGGTAGCAGTGCTTCCACACTCTGGATGTAACCCATCCCTATACATATCCCTAAACGTTCCGCTGTATAAGAATAGCCCACGCAATCAATTGGATCTGATCCCTGAACGCTCTGGGTGAAGTAATCCAGCAACGCCTTTGCAGCCGGAGGAACAAGTGCTTGCACAACAGCTTCGGGTCTATATCCCATCGACTCAATATCCCGTAAAGCGAGTAGGTCATGACCTGCCTCTTCTCTGGCTTTCTGTACAGCCCACTGTGCCAAACTCTTACGATCTGCTGAAGCGAAGCGCTCTTGCGCTTCCTCCATCAGTTGGGGTGTGGAATGGCACAAATGGTAAAAACCTGCAAGTCGCCATACCCAACGTGTAGGGGTTAGAGTTGGTGGCCTGCGCTCCGACTTCACTGCGTACCAAGCACATACTATTGCATTATTTAAAAGCTTTCGAGTTTCAGCTAAGGTGTCTGCATCAATCATCTTTTGAGTAAAGGAATAACCCATCCCCGGATGTTCGGGTTGATGTAACCAAGTCCGATTAGCAGTCTCCACAACTACTTCGTCAGACGAAATATGTGTTGATTCAGTATCAATGAAAAATTTCTCACACATGGTTCATTATGCATTCCTATATCTTCCAGGAGGTAAAATACTACTTTTGCTACAAAATAGAGATGGAGATAGCTGGACTAAGCTATAGGGTGTAAATGCAATCATCATGAATTAGTTAGTATGTACCTTATAAGAAGGCTTTGAGATGTTTATTATTGATGATAATGCAAAAATATACAGTTGTATGATTATTTTTTTAATATATAGTATGGTTACGTAGATAGAATTATAGTTTGTACGTAAGAACTGTATCAAGTGTGCTACTTTTCCTTATTTTTACACTCATCTTGGTTCAACGCCACTAATGCCCTAGTTAAAAGCACAAACTGCTTTATAGTCTATCTTTGCCCAAATAGTCGTGTCTCTTCTTGTACTTGAAATTGAATGCCTATCTCTCCTTGTACGTAGTTATGGTTCTGACATTCATACTTCCAGGTGCAAGATGTAAGGTTTAGTTTTGTTGTGCAAATCTACTTACTTAATATTCACACACTTTAGTCTTTTATTGTCTACCTACTTAAATGCTTTGATATAGAAGAAATGTTCAGAGGCTTTAAGAGCGGCAAATATGGCGATGCCTGTAGCGGGCTGCGCCAACGCAGATGGGTTCGCTCGTCTTTTGGTTTGTAAAAACTGGGCATAATTAATCAAGACCCCGAGTATGAAAAATGACTGACTTTAATCAATACAAGGCTTTAACTTTCGATTGTTACGGAACCCTAATCGATTGGGAGAACGGCATCTTAGGCGTGCTAAAACCACTTCTAATAGCACATAACACTAATTTGGATGATGATCAAATTATTGAACTTTTTGCTGAATTTGAAGCAGAACTAGAAAGTGGTTATTATATCAAATATCGAGAAGTTTTGAAGAGAGTAGTCCAGAAATTTGGTGAACAATTTAGCTTTGCACCAACTGCTGACGAACTAAGTTCACTTGCTGATTCGATTCAGCATTGGCTGCCTTTCCCGGATACAGTTGAGGCACTTAGAGTCTTAAAGCAAAACTTTAAGCTGGTTATTATCTCAAATGTAGATGACGATCTCTTTGCTTTCTCGGCAAAGCACTTGGATATAAAATTTGATGAGATAATTACAGCAGAACAGGCAAAAAGCTACAAACCCTCCTTAAACAACTTCAGACTGGCTATAGAAAGAATTGATTTGCCGTTAGACCAGATATTACACGTTGCTGCTAGTGTATATCACGATATCGTTACGGCCAAATCTCTGGGACTATCAACAGTCTGGGTAAACCGTCGAGCAGTCCAAAAAGCAGTTACCCCCACAGGATCAGCAATAAGTCAACCTGACTTAGAAGTGCCGGATTTAAAAACTCTTGCTGCTTTGAGTTCACCGAAATAATACTGAGCAATAAGTACTCAGCGCTTAGTACTGTTTTGATCAGGATCTGTTGTTACAAAACGATACAGGGATTGCAACATAGATTAATTCTGCCTTAATCTGGAAAAACTACTACATCAATTTGACGCCACGTTCAGCCTTCTTTTAAGGGCGACGTACCAAGTTCTGCTTCTGGTTCTCCAGGACAGCGTGCCGATAAACTTGTTCAATAAAACACTTTGATAGCCTAAAACGATGAAAGCATCTGCTAATTTCGACTTTGAAGACGAGAAATTTAATGCACCGCCTTCTCAAGTCATCCCCTGGTGTCAGATGATTAATCCTCGGTATGGCACAGATGGTATGCAATCCCACGGTTTGGCGATTAAGCTAGATAATGCCAATGCTGTCGGCTTTGTGCCAGATGAGAATTGGCAGCAAATAGAGCATGAATTTAGCTCTGGAGTTGAAACAGTTTTTATTAGTGCTACTCCACGTTTGGTTTTAGTGCGTCGGGGGCCATTGTCTGTCAAAGACCGGGAAAGTGGTCTAAAGCTAGGTACGCTCAAAGAGAATTATGATGCTTTTATAGCAGACAAACTTAAATTTAAAACCTTTACTCGCTATCTAATTTTTATAGTGGGTGAAAATAAAAAGTTTTTACATGAATCCCCATTACAACTAACTCTTAATGGTGCAGCCGGAGCGAGTTTCAGCAAAACGTACTGCGAATATCAACAAGGCAAAGTAGTTAGTGGATTCGTTGCTGAACTAGAAAAAACTTATGCTGTTTATCGCAAGCAACCCTTGGCACCAAAAGGGCCATTGTTCCACGCTCACGGGATTTTTTGCCCCATAATTGAGTGCGAGGAGAGAGGTATTGAACCAAATACAGTTCTGGTAGCTTCAACTGTAGACTACAAACATCCCACGGTAGGGACTTTAACACAATATTTAATTGCTTCCGATTCTCTTGAGTCTGCAATGATTTGCAAGACTTTTGAAGAATACAAAGATTTTGGAAAGGAACCTGTGAAATCAGAAACGCCTAAATTGGCAATGGCAGGAGTTTCTAACTCTTACGTTTATGCCGATGAAGATGATTTTGCTTATCCACCATATTAGGCGGGAGTGGGGAGTGGGAAGTGGGGAGCAGGGAGCAGGGGAAGATGAGGGAGATAAGGGAGATGAGGGAGATGAGGGGACAAGGAGAATAACATCCTCACTCAACAGTCAACACTCCCAATGCCCCATGCCCCATGCCCCATGCCCAATATCTATTCTTTGAGCAGCAAATAATATAGTGAACCATTACCGCCTGTGATGCCAGCGCGATCGCCTGCTAGTTTACCAGAACCCATGAAATAATCCACCCGGCCCGGGCCTTTGATGGCACTTCCTGTATCTTGGTCAAGTACAAAGCGGCTGACAATACGCTTCTCTAATTTGCCACCAGTGACGGGATAGGGAAACGAGTTATAAATTAGCGCTAGCGCTCCCGGAGGCATGAGAGACTTATCTGTAGCAATGGAACGTTCTGCTGTTACTGGCACATGAATACTACCAGTAGCTGGTCTACCACTTGTTTCCTGAAAAAAAACAAATCGTTCCCAGCGTGGCAGATAATTGCTCAACTCCTGCGGCTTCCCCCGGAAATAGCTAATCAAACGTGGCATTGTCAATCCTTGCAGTGGAAGTTTGCCATCTTTGGCTAGTTCTCTGCCGATACTAGTCCAAGGGTAATCAGTTCCACCTGCATAGCCAATTGATGTTGTTTTGCCATTAGTTAATTTAATTTGGGCAGAACCTTGGATATGTACCATATACGCATCTAAGCGATCGCGGAACCAAAGCAGTTCTAAACCGCGCAATTTGCTCTTATTCCCTTTTAAACCATCCTTCCCTTCCAAATCAATTCGTTTGGGGTGGGGTTTGGGCCATTGGCTGAAATTAGGTGGTAGCCGATAAAGAGGATACTTATATATTGCAGTTTTGACACGGCTAGCGGTGTAAATAGGTTCGTAGTAAGCAGTGAACTTAACAGTACCTTTGCCATCGTTGCCTACAGACTGGTAAAAGACAAACTCACGGCGGACAGCAGCTTGTAGTTGCGCTGCTGACTTAGAACTGACAACTAGTTGGCGAAAACGTACCAAACTCCGGCGGACACGATCAAGGGTAATTTCTTTAACTGGATAATTTTGATATGCTGCGATCGCCTCTTTCTTTGTTAGGTAAAGCAAACTGTTATCAATGGAAGCCAACAGTGCTTTGCGATCACCTCTGGTGGGCGAAATGCCAACGCCTGTTTTACCCCTTTGACCCCACAGTTGCTCATCCCAACCCAAGCAAGCGTGCTGGGGCGTACAATCGGTTCCGATAGCGATTGGTTTTAGCGGTGGCGTTATATCAGGAATGGTTGGTACTGGCAGAGGGAGATCAGGGGCGGTGGGTACTGGCAACGGCAGTAAGTTAGGAACCTGAGCAACAGAAGACCAGAGAGGATTTACAAGGGCAATTCCCAGACTTAAGGAAAGCAAAGCAAGGGTTTTTCTCATCATTTAGTTGAATCTTTCAACACTGGAACTAAAAATTGGTTCTACCCGGATTGCCACAATCCGAGAAGGGCGTACTACCATATATTCCCCTTGAATATTTTTGATCGGTACGCTAATAAAGTCATTAGAAGCAGACTTTGGCACAAGTTCGCCGCTATACCATTTCTGAAACTCTTGAATAGTAGGAAAGCGTACTTCTTCCCGATGACCGCTTTCCAGTAGGAGGTATACGGCATATTCATTTGCAGTTCTAGCCATAAGATTGGATGATTTGAAAAACATTCAACCCATTGTTAACTACGTAACCCCCGAATGAAAAGGGTAAGCATACGGGAGGTGAGGGGACAAGGGAGAATTTACTTCCCTTTTTCTCATGCCCGATGCCCAATGACTCCTCAGGTTAACTGAAAGTTTCATGATTTCAAAACTCTTGATACATACAAATGCAAATGCCGGACTGTGGTTTGTCCGTTTTTGCGATCGCAATCAAGCTACTTTGAGTGCGCTCCAAGTCTACCAGTTGGCGAATAAGCCTGTGCCTGCATTAAGGCGACTCCAACTTGGGTAGCGATCGCCTCTACTAAAGCTACATCATCCTTAAATATATAAAATATATATTGTGATAAAGTCTCAAAATAAAATAATTGGGGATTCGTCATACATCTGGAATTTGTTTTTACTTATGTTTTAAATCAATTCCAGATGCAATCCTCAACCCCCGTTATTCATCCCCACCCTATGAGTATATTGAGTGTGGGGACTTCCGCGTACCGTTAAAGATGAAAGACTGATTTTTAAATTTTGGATTTTTAATTAGACCGCAGCGGCGCTTAAACCACTTCAATTAAGCTTCGTTCAGTTAGGGTGACTCCATTAAATAAGCAGTGGTGCAAATCGACCTCGGTCAGGTCTACTTCTGTAAAATCAACGTTACTTAGATCAGTTTTGTACAAAATAGCTTTGGCAAGACTGGTATGACTCAGGTCTGCATTGCTCAAGTTTGCCCCAGTCAGGTTTGCACCACTGAGATTTGCCCCAGCCAAGTTTGCACCACTGAGGTTGGTATAGCGTAAGTCTGCTCCAGCCAAATTTGCGCCACTGAGGTCAGCACCATGCAAGTCTGCTAAACGTAAGTCTGCTTTCACAAGGCTTCCCTTATGCAAATCCACCTGACTGAGAGTTGCCCGTATCAAGTTAGCAGCCTTGAGGTTTGCCAAAATCAGGTTTGCTCCACTGAAGTCGGTTCTCCAAAGAGCCGCCGCAGTCAAATTTGCTTCGATCAGATTTGCTCCGCGCAGGTTAGTCTGTGATAGAGTCGCGTTAGCTAAGTTAGCTCTATTCAAATTAATTCCAGCTAAACACACTTCGCTGAGGTTAACTAAGTGCAGACTTATTTGAGTGAAATTTCTCTCTCCTGCACAATAGCGTTTGAGAAGTTCATCAGCATCCATACAGCCCGTCTCCCAAAATCTCCATTTCTCACCTGAAAACTACAGTATCTACTCGTTAAATCACAGTAGGGGCACGGCATACCGTGCCTCTACAATAGTGGTTTATTTACGTACTAGGTTGAGCAGTTCTTTAGGAGAAGCAAGCAAGTCAATCCCTACGAAGAAGATTTTATCTTGGGGGTCTAGCAAAAACCGCCATGCAATATTCATCCCAACACTAGCACCGAACCAAGGGGTTTGGACTTTGCCTGTGACTTTAATTTGGGTATAGCCATCTTCCACCGGCTCAGATATACCACGCTCTGGGATCATCTTCAATCCCTGGCATTCTTCACGCATATAAGCGCGGATTGCCTCTTGACCAATAATTGGTCTTTCAAAGGGGGGTTGCAAGGCACCTTCAGAGAGAAACAGAGCAACCGCAGCATCAAAGTCATTGGCATTCATGTTATTGATATAGCCCAACACCGTAGGATTATTGATGCCCTCAATGGTGACTTTAGTCCGAAACGCTGGTGCAGTCGGAGGAGCAACAGGTTCTGAGACTTTCTTGTAACTACCGGGAGCATTTGGGTCAAATCCCATGCTAATTACGGTATTACGTAGAATTGTAATTTGTTGACCTGAATCAGCATTGCGGATGGCTTGCAACACATCAGCAGCTTTAGGAGAAAGCTTGTAGCCTTCTGGGATAGGAGCAACAATTCCCTGGGCCATCCATTCTCCTAACTGATACCAAAAGCCCAATTTGATGTTCACTGTGAAGGATGCATAAGAACGACACAGGGGAGTGTCAGCACGGTTAGCCAAATCGTACATGACTTGCGTTTGAGCCTCAAAAGGCATCTGCTTAATTTGTTCGAGTAAGCCTTGTGCAAGGATCATGTTAGCTGCTCCTGGAGCGGCAACTGTAATACTTCTACCCATCTCGGTATAGGCAAACCAGAGTAATGCTAGTTGATCTTCAGCATTGAGCTGAGAAAATGATTCGACAATATTTGGAACAAGGTCAGCAACTAGAGTTCCGGGAAAAATACTTTGAGCCGACTGGATGGTAAAAGACATAACAAAAATTCCCAAAAGAAAATTACAGTTCTATCGAATGTGAAAATCAAATATGCAAAGACGGAAGAAAGATGCGTTTAGCCTTTAACAAAGGCACAGTGATTCTGTTGCCTATGAGTTTGAATACTCGGCAAAGCAGATTGCAGGCTTGACTGCATAGTTATCTAGAAAGCTTTAATCAACTGTGGTTTAACGCATTAATGTTGTTTTTGTATCTTTATGTAAAGAAACATAACAAGTTCGTTACAAATAAGCAATACTTTCTCAGTTATAAGTTAATAACTTCTGCTTATATAAAATATAATTTTTGTTTAAAACAGATTATGCACAATTGCAAACTTATTGTGCGAAACGCTCTTGCGTTTGAGCGTCACAGACTGTTGTAGACACCCTCACTTGGCGCACGCATCCAAAATACTCTACTTGCTTAGTACGGTTTTTACTACTTTTTTATTTGCGTCAAGTAGTTGTGAAAAATATTTACATTAGTTAATATCCGTTTACAGATAACAAAAGCAAAGAGTAAAAGACAAGCTGTTACGCATTTAACCTAAACATTTACATGAAGGCTGATGACTAATGACCGTTAACCGTCAACAGTTAATAACTTTGAGACCATTAATGCAAATCAAGCGTGGTCACTGTTTTTCACTGCTGGTAAAGACGACAAGGGGCTGGGACAAGAAATTGAATTCGGCAGATTTTTTACTAACCTCTTAATTGCTATTGGAGCAACTGGAATTCTTTGGGGGTTTACTTCAGCCAATTGGGATGAGCAAGTTTGTTCATTTCTAGTGTGTCGTAGCTTTAACGGAGGTCTTGGATTTGAATACCAGGACTTTTTTTCACTTTTCAATACTTTAAAAAGTTCTGTTAGCTTTGGAAAAAGTTTGATGTTAATTGGATTTATAAAGCTTCCCAATTTGTCACGGTATTGTGGATACGTAGGCTTAGAAGTAGCACAAATTGTTTCCAAACATCTTGCAGTTCAAACTAAAGCCTATGTAATTCAAAATAGAACAATATTGATAAATCAACTTTCAAAGTCTGGTCTGGATTCTCATACAGCAAATCGAACTGTTACTGTACTTATCTCAAGCCCGGTTTTACAATTAACCAACAAGAACCAGTGTGCAATTAGTTGGCGAAAGTAAGTATAGTAATTCTCACTTGAATGAGGGACACGGCAATGCCGTGTCTCTACAAGTAAGTATCCGTGTTTATATGTGGTTAGTTTTTTCTGCACTTTACTGATGTGGGAACCGCTATATTTAGCGCAAACAACGAATTGCCTCTAATAGACCTCTGGCTTTATTTAGGGTTTCTTCGTATTCTTTTTCTGGTTCAGAATCAGCTACCAAACCTGCACCGGCTTGCACGCTTACCGTATTATCATGCACTACCATTGTGCGAATTGCGATCGCAGTATTTAATTGCCCTTCAAAATCATAATATCCATACACACCGGAATAAACACCCCGACGACTAGACTCTAACTCGTGGATAATTTCCATCGCCCTAATCTTGGGTGCGCCGCTTACCGTACCGGCTGGGAAGCAAGCTTTCAATAAATCCCATGCTGTTTTACCAAGTGCTAATTTAGCCACAACATTGCTGACTATGTGCATTACATGGGAGTAGCGCTCAACTACCATTAATTCATCAACTTTGACGCTACCATTTTGACAAACACGCCCCAAATCATTCCGCCCTAAATCTACAAGCATCACATGTTCGGCAACTTCCTTGGGATCTTCGAGTAAATCCTTGGCAAAGGCTGCATCTTCTTGAGTAGTTTTACCCCGTGGACGCGTCCCGGCAATTGGGCGTACCGTTGCTATCACTCCACCATCGGAATCGGTTTCAGCTTTCACCATTACTTCAGGACTGGAACCGATGATTTGCCAGTTTTGGAAGTTAAAGTAAGCCATGTAAGGCGAAGGGTTTATCTGACGTAGGGAGCGATAAAGGGCAAAGGGGTCACCTGTGTATGCTGTAGATAATCGCTGGGAAATTACTACTTGGAAAATATCACCTGCTTTGATGTAGTCTTTGGCCTTTTGGACACTGGCACAAAAATCAGGTCGGGTAAAATCGCTCTTATACTCCTCTGCCTCTCTACCTGTGTCTTCCTCTGCTCCCTTGCTCCTTGGGGGTTTCCATTCCAATCTGGTTTTTTCTGGCGATAGCGGTAGAGATAGCTTTTCAAGCATTTGGGTGACGCGATCGCATGCTTGTTGATATGCTGCTTTTAAATCTACTTTGGGGTCACGTAAATCAGCATAAGCGATCGCCCAAATTTTCCGCTTCACTTGGTCAAAAATCAAGAGGTGGTCTACCTGCATCCACAACCCATCAGGGATATTTCGCTCATCTGGTGGGTGAATTGGCACGCGCGGCTCAACCCAGTTAATTAATTCATAGCCCCAAAACCCAAACAAACCACCAATTCCTGGCGGTAGCTGTGGTAGCTTGACTGGGTGAAAAGGTGCTAAACATTCGGCTAAAGCTGTAAAAGGGTCGCCTGCAAAAACGACTTGCGAACCATCACGGTTTAACTGGGTCGTATGCTCGCCCCTTGCTTCCAAAACCCAAAGCGGATCGCAACCCACTAAACTATAGCGTCCTAGTTTTTCCCCACCTTCTATCGATTCCAACAAAAAGCTATAGGGTTGACCTGCACATACTTTATACCAAGCAGATACGGGCGTATCTAGGTCTGCTACCCATTCTTGATATACCGGGACGAAGTTGCCTTGTTGCGCTAGGGTGCAAAACTGGGAGAAATCCGGAAACATCATTATTTTTCAAAAGTAATTGGTAATTGGTAATGGGTAATGGGTTTTTATATTACCAATTACCCATTACTAATTACCCATTAGCTAGTAAAAGCTAGTTACGGAGCGTCGTAGGTAGTACCACCGCTAAATTTAACTTTAGAGGGACTGGGGTTTTGTCCGATCCGACGGTCTACATAACGCACTTTGTCACGGCCTGGGTTAACCTTTTCAGGGAATACACCATCAGCTGGGTGAAGCATAATGGTTTCGCCGTTGGGTAAAATCCGGTAAATTTTGTAATCTGTAATTTTGAATTTCCGGAGTTGCTGACCGCCCAAAAAGATGCAATATTCTTTACGAGCAAGATACAGCAGGTTTTCGCCTTTCCGCATAGTAGCAGCGCCACCTGTAGGCATTTCAAAAACTTGCTCTTTTGGGCTAGTCCAAGTGATAGCGTACTTTTCTTCCAATGCTGCTTTTGTGAGCAAGCCACCGGTGTGACCACCGAATAGCGGGGTTTGTCCAGAGAGTGTTTCTGCCATAAAGTCTGTTCTCTCAACGTTTTTAGGGAATCGTAACACTGCAACCAGGATCATATTGCGATCGCGTCATAGACTGTAACAGTTTTTAGTCATTAGTCATTAGTCCTTTGTTCTTTGTCATTCTCCCCTGCTTCCTCTGCCTCCCCTGCTCCCCCTGCCCCCTGCCCCCTGCTCCCTGCTCCCTGCCTATTTACTCTTGACTTTTGTCCGCTTTTCCTCTTTGCTACTCTGAACAATCGGGATGGTGAAGTGAAACTGACTACCTTGGTCTTTGCCAGTTGACTCTGCCCAAATTTCCCCACCCCAGCCATTAACAATTTGACGGCAAATTGCTAAACCAAGTCCAGTCCCGCCAGTAGTGCGGCGCAGCGCTCCCTCTTCTTGATAGAAGCGGTCAAAAACTACTTCTAAACGATTCGGTTCAATGCCGCGTCCAGTATCAGCTACAGTCACCTCGACCATTTGATGCCTGTTCTGAATCGCTTTAATGGTGATTTCTCCTTGGGGCGGCGTAAATTTACAAGCATTATCCATAAGTTTTGCCAGTACCTCTACTAGCCAATCACCATCGGCTCTTACTAGAGGTAAGTTGTCGGCAATTTTAGTTTTGATTTTAGGCGGCTTTTCGTCTGAGGAACGGGTACGATTGCGGCTGAGTGATAAATCTATACACTCTTGTAAACTCAGGGATTCTGGGTGCCATTCCACTCGACCGCTTTCCAGATTGGAAAGTGTAAGAAAATCTTGTACCAATTTTCGCATCCGCTCTGAGTCGGAAAGAGCAGTGTTGAGCATGATCTGCTGCAACTCCAAGGGCATATCCGGCTCACTAGCGAGGCTTTCTAGGCACACTTGAATGGTGGATAGGGGGGTACGCAGTTCGTGCCCGGTGATGGCTATGAGGTTGCTGCGGGTGCGGTCTAAGGCTTCTAACTGCTGGTTAAGTTCCTCTAGGTTGGCGTAAGCTTCCGCTTGGATGAGAGCGGCTCCCACTTGGGTAGCGATCGCTTTTACCAAATCCAATTCCCCAGGTTGGCACTCGTGCGGTGGCATTCGGCAATAGTGTAACTCCACAATGCCCAATAATCGCCCCTGATAGAATACTGGTTCCATCAGCCAAGAACGAATGGCAAACTTTTTGGCGATCAAGGAGAGTGCTGGCGAATTGTTAACACGAGGGTCATTCAGTGTATCGCTAATACAAACTCCTTCGCCTTGTTGCACTATGTCCTGAAATAGGGAATTTTTCTCTAATTCCCAAGTTTGTCCACGAACAGATAAAATACCGGGATTCAAAAACTCGTGTTCAATTATGGCTTGGCTATCTGTGGCTTGAGCGCGGTAAATTAGACAGCGACAAGCTTCTAGGTGTTGTCCTAATTCTTGTGCCGCCACCTGGAGAACTTCGTGAGGATCGAGCGATCGCCGAATAGCAGTGCTAATCGAGTTGACTAATTGTTCTTTTCGTGCTTGGACAGCAATAGAACGGTAGGCTTTGTGTAATTTATACTGACTAGCTTGCAAATAAGTTACTAAGCGCTGTACAAAGGGGTCTGTATCGATGTCACAAGCATATTCATTGAGCTGTTCTGCTCCAGAGTAGCTTCGTGGCTCTCCTATACCAAACCTCTGACGCGCCTCCTCAATTTTACTTGCCAGTTCTGGTCTGTAAACCAAAACCCTGTCTAAAAGCAATTCGGCCGCTTTGAGGCTAACTCCCCTTTCCGATGTCCAAACTCCCTCAAATCTTCGCGCTGCGTCTATATCCAGATTAGGGCTTAGTTCTGGTATTTGCTTGTTTTTAGCAATAGAACCAAGGCTTTCCCGGCAAACTAGACAAGTTGCATAATTGTCGGCAATCACTACCAAATGCCACTCATGGCTTAAGCTATCCGTTGGCTCAAAAGCGACTTTTTCGTAGTGTTCCGAACTGTTGGCGAAATCCGTTTCTGGAGCAGATAATACGTATATTTGGTTACTCCGCAAGGCAAGTCGCAGGTAGCGATGAGCTTCTTGGCGGTAGAATCGCTCTCGCTGGAAACTAGCAATTACAAGGGGTTGTACTAAAGTCGCAGCCAAAACTTGATCTTCCATCGCATGGGAGAGCGCCGTTAGTGAAGCCTTAAAATATAGCTGGGGCCGCAAGTATGGTAGGGACTTTAGCAGATCACTCAGCACAGAAGTCGAAATGCTCATGAATTATTGTTAAACGCTCAACCTCGACAAGATCAAAAGTCACAGCTGCATTGTACAAATTCCAAGGGACTCTCAAGTTAAATAGAGGGTTGCAATATGTAAAGAACGCGCTTAAGCACTTTCTGCCAAAGCAGGCGCAACACTTTGTTACGAATTAGGAGGAGTGGGTACAACTTGATTTGTTGATTGACAACCTACTACGCCCAATATACATTCTTGACCAACTTTGAAATATGCTTGCATAACTAAAATATTTCATGGCTAAGTACCAAATAACTAATTGATGTATTGTTTTAACTGTTGTATTTGCTAATAAACACTGAGCACTGATCGACAGTCTAGGCGGTGGCGTAGCCTGTCGTAGACATTGCCTAGTTTGCCTACGTTGTAAATAAATGTTTTTACCCAAAAATCATTACTGCTACATTCACATAAATTAATCAATAAACTAATTATCATAAATTAATTTAATTAAACACCATAGCTATTTAAGACAAAATCGTATATTACTAGAGAACAAATACTGTCTATGTTCAACAAAAACTGTGAATTTCGCCTTTTTGCTGAGTATCTTATGTGTATTCTGTCTTGGGAAAGTTTAACGACTAATAAATTATCTAAAAATCCTCAGTTTTCAGCCTTGAGTTTTGAGCTAGAAAATATAAGTTTATAAATTGCTTATACAGATTTGAACACTGCTATTTTGTCAGTAGTTATCATGTAAGGATTATTTTTTTAGCTCCAATCGCTCAAACGAGTTTTAGAGAGCGTCTTTTTTTTTAAAGTTGTGAGGGTCAGCGACCTCTATTCGGAAGACCACAAAAATATAGACCTGTACACGGAACTTTGGCTAATGACACCGGATACGCTAATGACCTCGGAAAAAATTTTCCTAGATGGAAAAACTTTTATTCCTGCCGAACAATTACCTATCCCGGAGTGGCCTGGTGTTGTGAGTGAAAAATCACAACCGACACTGACGGTTAAAGATGATGATTTGTTTTTTGTGACAGATACTATCGGGAACATTTCTGGCTGCTCCCTCAACGATGGCAATCCTAGCATGGGATTGTTTTGTTGTGATACAAGATTTCTCAATCGCTTAGAATTGCAAATTGAAGGGCGATCGCCTGTACTCCTCAGTAGTACTGCTGAAAAAGGGTTTTCACTCTCAGTTTTGTGTACCAACCCCAGAATCGATGAACGTCTGAAAGCCGACACTGTAGGAATTCGCCGAGAAATGGTGCTAAATGGGGCACTATTTGAAGAAATAGAGGTATCTAACTACAGCACAACAACCGTCAGTTTTGAACTAAGTATCAGCTTTGATGCAGATTTTGTTGATTTATTTGAAGTCCGGGGCTATGACAGAGAAAAACGAGGTAGGCTTTTACGCTTAGTGGAACCGACGGCTGAAGAAGGAACATCTTCTCTAGCCGATGGCGTTCCACCTGTACCCAAAGAGTTACACGCTTTTAGGGAAGAATCCTTAACACTCGCCTATCAAGGTCTTGATGGCTCGGTGATGGAATCTCGTATTTTATTCCAGTATCGCCAACCAGACTATTTCAAGGGTTACACTGCGGTTTGGCAGCTAGAGTTGGCTTCTCATGAAACTCAAAAGCTGGGCTACCGGGTGAATATGTTGAAAAACAACCAATCCAGTTCAACCGTCAGCGCCGCCATCACATTAGGACAGGCGAAAGCCGCTGAGTTAATGGAGGAGCAACACTGGGTACAGCAGATTACCCGCATTAGCTCAGATAAGAGCATTTTCAATCGAGTGATTGAGCGGGCCGAGCAAGATATGTATTTGTTGCGCCAGTCTTTTGGTAAGCATAAGACAGTTTCGGCTGGAGTGCCGTGGTTTTCTACACTATTTGGGCGAGATTCGCTGATTACAGCTTCCCAAACCCTGATGTTAAACTCGCAAATCGCCAAAGAGACTCTGATATTACTAGCCACATACCAAGGTAAAATCGACGACGAATGGCGCGAAGAAGAACCGGGTAAGATTTTGCACGAGTTACGTTTGGGAGAAATGGCTCGTTGTCAAGAAATTCCCCATACACCCTACTACGGTACAGTTGATGCTACTCCTCTGTGGCTGATGCTATATGCCGAACATTATGCTTGGACTCACGATCAAGAACTCCTAGAGCAACTTTGGCCGAATGCTCTAGCAGCAATGGACTGGATTGATCGCAATATGAAAGAAACCAGCTACCTCAGCTACTTTCGTAAATCTAAACGCGGTCTTTCTAACCAAGGTTGGAAAGACTCTGACGACTGTATCGTAGACCACAAGGGAGAGTTAGCCAACGGCCCAATTGCCCTTTGTGAGGTGCAAGCTTATGTCTATGCTGCAAAAATGCGCCTAGCAGAAATAGCTAGGATGAAAAAGCGGCTTGATTTGGCAGATCGTTGGCAAGAAGAGGCTAGAAATCTTAAGCTTCGTTTTAATCAAGATTTTTGGGTGGAAGACCAAGATTTCTGCGCTTTGGCTTTGGATGGAGATGGCAAGCCAGTAGCCAGTATTACCTCAAATCCTGGTCATTGTCTGCACTTGGGTCTTTTTACCCACGAAAAAGCCTATAGTGTAGCAGAACGCTTGCGGGCACCAGATATGTTTAATGGTTGGGGCATCCGTACCCTAAGTAGTTTGTCACCCGCTTACAATCCGATGGGGTATCACATTGGTTCGGTTTGGCCCCATGATAACGCTCTGATTGCAATGGGATTGCGATCGCTCGGTCTTATCGATCAAGCCCTAGAAATTTTCCAAGGTTTATTCGACATGACTAGTCAGCAGCCTTATCAACGGCCTCCAGAACTTTTCTGCGGCTACGAACGGAACGGTGATAATGCCCCTGTGCAGTATCCAGTTGCTTGTACTCCCCAGGCTTGGGCTACTGGTAGTGTCTTCCAACTGCTACAAATGATGGTTAACTTGGTACCTGATGCTCAAAATAACTGCTTGCGAATAATTGACCCCGCTTTGCCAGAATCAATTAATCGCTTGTCCTTTCATAATTTGCGAGTCGGCCCCACCATCCTTGATTTAGAATTCGAGCGTTCTGGTACTACGACTGCTTGTCGCGTTGCGAAAAAACGCGGTAATCTACGGGTGGTTATTGAAGCATAGAGAGTAGGGAGTTGTGAATAACCCACTCTCAGTTTTATCCTTAGCGCTAGTGCGATTGTGCTTAGACAACAGTTGACGGTTAACAGTTAACAGTTAACAGTCAACAATCAACGTTAAATCCCATCCCCTTTTAGGGGTGGGATGAGCTTAACTTCTTATACTGCCTATACCTACCTCCGCCTTCTGAGATCCTTCAACGATTTGGTAAAGTTTGTCTTCAAATTTTTGCATACATGCCGACCAATCAAATTCGAGTATAGAGGGGCGAGCGTGCCGAGTCATATCTGCTTTCAAATCAGGATTTTCTAGAATCGCAATTACCTTTTGGGCAAAGTCTGTGGGGTTGTTGGGTTGGGCAAGAAAGCCGTTACGGCCAGGAAAGACCTGTTCTGAAGTTGACGGTGCAATAACCGCAACTAGAGGGGTTCCAGAGGCTAGCGCTTCGTTATTTGTAGTACAGAAGTTCTCGGTGACGGAGGGGTTGACAAAAACATCAGCTCTGGCAAACCAACCCAGAAGTTCTGTACCGTGAGACTCGCCCCATATAGTAATACCCGATCCAAACTTTTGGGCACGCTCACGAATTTCCTCATCTAGCGGGCCACTACCAACAATCACCAGATGGACATCAGGGATTTTGGCAGCAATGAGTGGAAATATATCTAGCAGTTGGTTGACATTCTTTTCGGGAGTGATGCGTCCGACAAACAAAAGAGTTGGTCGGTTGTCGTTAGGAATGGGGTTGTAACAAATGTTTCGCGGGTGAAATTTTTCGCAATCGATACCTTGATAAGCGACGTATTCAGCGCGTTGACATTTTAGTTCTTCGTATTTAGTGAGTTGTTCTTTAGAAGAAAAGTAATTGAAGTCATAAGACTCACTAAATTGTTTAACCAAAGCCGGAATGATCGGACGAACCAAGTTAAAAAACTTGTCCCCAAAGTAATATTTGATATATGCAACGATATCAGTATGGAAGAGTGATATTGTTGGTGTGCCTGTTCGTCTTCCGTATTCAGTGCCGATTGGGCGACCATAACCTTGCAAGAAAAATGAGTATAAACCTCTCATTTGCGCGGCTTCTTCAACCACGATAATATCAGGCTGAAATTTCTCCAGCAGTTTGGTATCGCTCCAATGTCGATAGTTTAATGGTTGAGGAAGAGATTTATAGAATAACAGTGGTTGTGTTGGGAATGCGTAAGCAGAGAAATTCGGGAAAGACTCAATTTCATTCAAACCTGGCATGGGGCGATCGCCAACATTTTTAGGGTAGCGATCGTTGATTTGCGGATGGATTAGAAAAACCTCATGTCCCTGCTCTAGCAGCCAACGAACCCGTTGGTGTACTGCAACGGAAACTCCAGTTAAGAAAGGAGCGTACAATCCTGTAAACAGTGCAATCCGAAGTGGTTTATTAGTCATAAAAAAGGGGAATATTTCACGAAAATGCTGTTTTTGAATTTAGGATTTACGCAGCAAATGTTTCATGAACATCCTGATTCTTTCGCTCAGAAATTCCCACTAATATAGTTAGACTAAGGATTTACGCACTTTCAGATACTTGAAATTCTTGATTGTGAAACGGATGTTTATAAACCTGGATTAGAGAATGCTGTCAAAGTAGCCGATAATGTATCTAAAGACTTGAGATTCTCTTAAATTCTCCTTAAACAATAAGACTTTGAAAAGTTTATCCCCCCGTTTTCAAAAGGCTAGCGGGTATCTCAATACAACTATAGGCTTTACAAACATCCTCTGAGAAACTATCAAAACATCCAAATTAATCAGTCAAAATTCCCCTTAATATATTTGTCTAAACTCTTGCCATTAATGCAAATACATTTGGTCATCAACAAGCCAAAGCGTGTATTCTAACAAGAGTTATAGCTAATATAGTTCTACTAAATATAAGATAATATAATTTGAAGACTAGGGAATGTTTAGTGTAATAACTTTCATGCCCTAGTTCATATTTTAGCGATTTAATTCAAAGAGAAACCTTATTATCAATAGGCTGATCTAACCATTGATAAGGGCGATATTCTACTAGGCGCACATTCCAGGGCCCTTGAACCCGATAGGAAACACCGCGCCAGGTGACTGTTGAGATCCAAATGGATGATAGCATCGCTAACCCATAAACCCACTGTGTTAAGGGAATGCTAATTAACATTTTAATGATTGTAGCAGGTGATAATTTTGCGTAGACGTGCAACGGCTTGCCGGTAGGCATCGCTTGGTCATTAGAGCGAATCACTCGCTGGATCTCTAATTCCAACACGAGCATTATCAAGAGTAACGCTACAGTATAGGCTCCATAGCAGCCTAACAAAAGAGCCGCAGCTTCCCATTTTGCCGCTAACAATGACTCTAAAATTAAGATGATGACTGTAGTAGGAAACAAAATGCTAGAAACAGCTTCACTAACTAAAGCTAACCAACGTGGGTGATACAGTCGAGAATAAAGGATGAGGCGCTTGAGATAATCTATTAAGTTGAATAAATCAGTCTCTTCACGATTTACTATCAGCAGTGAAGGCACAAACTTTACTTGCAACCCATGTTTTTTAAGGATGTCGTGCATCATAAAATCTTCGCCTAAAGCTTGTCCCCACTTATCTAGCAGTTCTGTTTGGTGAAGTACTTCTGTTTTCACAGCCAAAGTCCCACCCCAAGGAATTTGGAAGAGGAACATTTGCACTACTGTGGATACATTGCCAACGTAGCGCACTAATGATCCCCAATACCTACCAGTAGGCACATACCAACGGTTACCTGTTGTTGCTCCTACTTTCGCATCACCTAAAGGACTGACTAATTCTCGTAGCCAATTCACATGGACTATCGTATCAGCATCTACTAAAGCAACCACCTTGTAGGAATCATCCAATTCACGGACAGCTTGGATTAAAGAACTGCATTTGAGACTACAATTGTTGCGTACTATTCTCAAAGGGCTGATTTGAACGTTGGTCGCTTCTTGCTCTATGATGGTTTCACTGGCAATTTTCCAAGCGGGATCTTCGTGACTATCAACAATCAACTTTAAATCATACTGTGGATAGTTTTGATTTAAGAGCGATCGCAAACATCTAGGCAAAAACGGATCAGCTCCGCGTAGACAAAGAATCACTGCTGTTTTGGGTAACTGGTCATCTGGTAACAAGTTTTTTTTAGATGAGCGCAGATACCATATAAAGACAAGCGTTAAACACACCTGAATAACCAACCAACCCATCAAAGACTTAGACAGAAATATCGCCAAATCTTCCATTAAATTTTTAGTCTCCGACAGAATAAGAGATTGGGCATTGGGCATTGGGAAGAGGACAAGGGGCAGGGAGCAGGGAGCAGAGGGGAAAGAGGTAATTTTTATTTTCACCCTGCCCCCTGCTCCCCTGCTCCCTCATCTCCCCAGTCGCTTTTAGGAATCCAGCGAATATTTCATGATGATGTTGACAGTTGTATCTTTATTTACAACAAAACTGGCATCACGAAACTTTGGTGTGCCTGTTTGTATAGACACAGTTGGATTTTTGGAAATCCCAAAACCTTCTTTGGGAATACCGAAAAAGTCTTTATTGAGCTTGCGATCGCCATTTTGATCATCAACTATGGCGACAGCATAAGTTCCAGGCTTTAAACCGGAAAATTCCTTGGTTACAGAATTGCCAGTAATCTTAGCGCAGCCACTTTGAGCTTCACTAGTACTACTCATCGGAAATCCTTTTTCATTTGCGTAAACTCTGAAGCAAATCTCACCTTTTTGGTGGCGTATTCCATTTACAACTACACTTAGGCTTGCAGTTGGCTCTGCATTCACTGTTTTAGCAAAGCTCATGCTCACTAAAGTAGCAAGCAAAACATGAGAAATTTGAGATAGTTTCAGCATAATTTTGTAGTGGATAATAGGTGATTATTGGGTTGGGAAAAAACTGCGTTCGTCGCTGGCGATAGCTGCGCCAACGCCAGCTTTAATTTTTGAAATGATTAGCTGCAAGTCTGACTTGCTGTTTTTTAATTGATGCTGTTTGCCAACCTTTCCAAAGCTTTTGTAGCGCTATTAGGAAATCTTTCAGCAAAAGGTATTCTGTCCCTTTTAACTGCTGATGTAAGCTTATATGACAGCACAGCCGCTCATAAAAACTTAGGGGACTACGCCATATAGAAAGTACATACTCCCAGAATATTCTCCAATGTGGCAATAAAATTTGTCCTTTCTTTGCTGAATCAAACCACACTGAATACTCATAGAAATCAGGTAGCATATTCAATGAGTGTTTTTTACCGTTGTTACTAAACAACAAATAATTGGGGAAATACATACTCATTGATTGCTCTGGATGGCTTCTGGCAAAAAACAGATATTCAGGAATTTCATAAAACCTGCCGAGAATACCAAGTCTTAACAAGAGCATTCCATCTGCATTACCATAACCACCCATAGGCGGTATCCTTCTCAAGGCACTAGCGCGAATTACACCGTAACATTGATAACATAAATGCTTGGTCAGCAATTCGTGAAAACGCTCCTGTGGCTTTAGTGCATCAGCCTTGAGTTTAATATTGTAGTTTTGAAGGTAACTCCCCTCTTCATCAATGAAATATGTTTGAGAGTGACACAAGATTATAGTAGGATCTTGGTCAAGCACCTCAACACACTTCTTGATAAAACTTGGAGCATGTAGATCATCATAGGCTGCCCACTTAAAGTACTCACCTGAAGACAATTTAAAAACGCGATTGAAGTTACGGGCGCAACCGATATTCTTGTCATTGCGGTAGTAACAAATACGTTGGTCTTGCTCGGCATAAGCTCTACAGATTTCTTCAGTTTTATCTGTAGATGCATTATCTGAAATAATTAGCTCAAAATCTTCAAAGGTTTGAGCCAAGAGAGAATCTATGGCTTCTTTGATAAATTTTTCACCATTATATACAGGTAATCCGATGCTTAATCGTGGCTGATTGCTACTCATATAAAACAAGTATTCGGAAAATCCGTGGATTATTTTTTGATTAATTGCAGATAATTGTTAGGTAGATACAACGTAATAATTCAGAATCCAGAAGTCAGAATCCAGAATAAGTTGATATCTAATACCAAATTTATATGAGCCTGCGTAGAAGAATTACTTTATTAAGCATGGAGCTTCAAGTGTTTTATTCTGTGCATCTTCATAGAAGATTGGTATAAGCTGAATAATTTCAAGAAAATCAATCACCCGTGTTATGGCTTCTTGATTTTCCAATCATTCTGAATTCTGACTCCTAAAAATTTGTTAACTATTTGATCAAGTTTTGAATATCTGTTTTTTGCAGCCATTCATGTGTTCGCTGCATTCCTTCTTCTAGGTCAATTGTTGGTTTATAATTTAACAGGCTTTGTGCTTTGGCAATAGAATAAGCATAGGGGCGAGTCATAAAATCTATAGACTCTGGTAAGATATCAACTTTTTTGCGAAAAAGTTTTTGTCCTTGAACCCGTAGCTTTAGAAACAACTTGATTTCATCTTTTGGTAATGAAAGCGGTGCTGATAAACCTTCGATTGCTGCTAAACGCATAAAATACTCTTTCCACGATGTTTCTTGTCCGTCGGTGATATTAAATATTTCACCGCAGGTTTCTTTTTCAATCGCTAGAAAGATGCCATCTATTAGGTTATCTATATATACGTGATTGATTACTCCTTTACCATCGTTGGCATAGGCAAATAATTTCTGACGCATCATTAAAATTGGTCTGACTATCCAAGGAATACTTCCTGGGCCATAGACATCTCCAGCTCGAATAACGATAATGCCAAAATCTGGAGGATTATTCAGTTCTAATACTGCTGTTTCGGCTTCTATTTTTGTTTGACAGTAGGGATTATTTTCGCCAGAGAGTGGCCCGGATTCTGTAACACCATTAGGATAGTTGAAACCGTAAACCATCACGCTGGATAGATGCACAAATGTTTTGACACCAGCCTGTTTAGCGGCTTTAGCTATGTTGACAGTACCGCCAACATTCACATCACGAAAATGGTTAATTGCACCAGCTTCTTCGGCAATTTGCTCTGTATGTAAAACGATATCTACTCCCTGACAAGCCTTTTGGGCAATAGTAGAATCGGTGATTTTACCAATAATTACTTCAACACCTAAATTCTGTAATTCTTTGTTCTGTTCTGTAGAACTTTGCAGCCCACGAACATTCATTCCTTGCGCTATAGCTAACTCGGCTGTACGCAACCCGACAAGTCCATCAATCCCAGTAATTAGGAGAGTTTTGCTTTTGAGGTTCATAAATTCGGGCTTATTGTTAAATAGGTGAATTTGAGTTTTTAGATTAAAGGTTTCAAAGTTATACCGAACTAATTGGAGTTTTGGTAAAGACTTTGAACCTAAAATCTAAAATGGGTATTAAGAGTAATCTTTCTGTGGAGAGGCTTCAACAATGCTTAGTTATAAATCTATATCAGAGAAAATAATTTGATTATTTTGCTGATAAGAATAGCTAGAAAATATCTCCTGGATCTGCGGAGCGAAGTTTGTTGATAGCAAGCGCACCTGATGCCATACACATCAAAACTGTTGAAGTTAAGACAATTACTGCATTATTAACGGTCATAACTATTGGTAGTTTAGTTGCTTCTGCTGCAAAACTATATAACAAAACAGAAGTAAGAAACCCTGGAATATAACCTAAAAGTGCCAAAATTAAAGCTTGCTGAAAGACCACATTTAATAAATATCTATTGGCATAACCTATGGCTTTTAAAGTGGCGTAAGCAACGAACTGTGTAGCAATATTGCTGTAAAGAATTTGATAAACAATTACTACACCAACAACCGCAGCCATTGTCAACATCAAATTAAGTATAAAACCAATAGGCGTTCTGACAGCCCAATATTTTTTCTCAAAATCAATGAAGCCTTGGCGTGTAAAAACTTGGACATCATTAGGCAAACTTGCTTGCAAATTTTTCAGTACTGCTTCTGCATTAGTACCAGGTTTGAGGGAAATCAAACCAATATCGATCATATCTGCCGGACGAGTATTGGGATTTATCCTCAAGAAAGTTGAGTCACTGACAAGTAAATTTCCGTCTACTCCAAAGGAAGGCCCTAAGCTGAATAAACCACCAATTCTGACTCTATAGCCAATTAATAAACTATAGGGAAATATTTCAATTGTCTGTGCAGTCTCTCCCGCATCAAATTTTTGAGCTATTGGACCAAACTCTGGGCGAGAACTCCGGTCAAAAAGCACGACATCGGGAATTTTGAGTTTATCTAAATTTTTCTCAACTTCTGGGAGGTTCATCACAGGTCTACCTGGATCGAAACCAATAACGTATATTGAATATTTCTCACCGGTTGCCGGGTTTTTTAGTTTGGCAAATTGCAAATACATGGGGCTGACTGACTCTACGCCATCAAACCCCAAAGATTGGTACAAACGAGTCCGCGAAAAACTTTGATTTGAGGTCAAAGATTTATATTGCGAACTAACTAAAAATAAATCTCCTTTGAGATTCTGATGTACTGCGGTTGCACTTGAATAGAGGGCATCTTGAAAACCAAGTTGCACAAACATTAGCAGCACAATAAAACCAATCCCGGCTACAGCTACTAGTAAACGAACTTTTTGCTGGGCTAGCTGTAGCCATCCTAAAGGAATTTTAAAATTCATGGATTTATTTGTCATTTGTCATTTGTCATTTGTCATTTGTCATTTGCGAATGACCAATAACTAATGACTATATTTGAATGGCGACATCCACTTGTAAGTTAGTTAAACGAGCTACCCGTTCACTATCTGTGGGATTATCGATGGATATTTTTACTTCAATTATTCTGCGGTCTGTATCTGAGCCAGGATTGAGGCTGAAGATGCTTTGCTTGTCAACTTGCCAACCAATCTCTTTGACAGTTCCTTGTAATGTTCCAGTAAATGCAGTGCTGGTAATGGTGGCTTTTTGTCCTACACGCACTTTTTTAACATCGGTTTGATACACCTCTGCAATCACATACATTTGAGATGTCTTACCGATTTCAGCAAATCCTGTGCTGGTGTTGATTACTTCTCCGGTTTTGGCATGAATTTTCAAAATTTTGCCATTTATGGGAGATTTGATGTAACTTAAATCCAAGTCGGCTTTTGCTTGTTGAACAGCAGTTGTTGCACTGTTGACTTCGGTTTGTGCGACTTGAACATCTACACTACGCACTTCGCTAATACTGGTGAGTTGCGCTTGTGCTTGCTTGCGTTGTTCTTGGAATGTGTCTTGAGTCCGCTTGAGAGTAGCTTGAGCTTCTGTTAGTTGCTGTTGTGTAGTCTTGAGTTGCAAAGCTTTGGTATCTGCTACAGAAGCCGCGATCGCACCTTGTTTATATAATTGCTGATAGCGATCGTTTTCAGCTTGAGCATTGTCTACTTCAGCCTGGATGCGGTCGATTGTCGCCTGTTGTGTAGCAACATCTCCTTTATATTGTGGCTCTAAACGGGCGATCGCTGCCTTTTGAGCTTCGATATCTCCGGTTTTAGCTCCAGATTTGACCTGCGCTAGTTTAGCTTTGGCCACTTGCAGTTGGTCTAAAGCTTGTTGCAAAGCTGTTCTAGAACGACCATAATTTTCTAGATACGCCAGTACTTGCCTTGCTTTAACCGCATCTCCTTCTTTCACCAACAGTCTTTCTACTCGCACTCCATTATTTGAATTGGGAGCATTCAAAGAAGTAACTTCACCTTCTGGCTCCAAACGTCCTAAGGCAGTCACAGCAACTTTCGCAGGAGCGACAGCTTTGGGAGGATTTGCTGGTGGAGCCTCAACTTTAGCTTTAGACCAAAACGGTACCAAACTATAAAAAGCTATTAATCCGGCCGCCAAAGTCAAAGAAGCTGCTAAAATTACCTGCGATCGCCCTACGGGTTTTGTGAATAATCGGCTTTCCTTATTTACTGCCATATTTTCATTCCAATTCTGTTTTCTAGGGGATAGCCTGGTTATATTTAGTCGATTAGATATAGACTCCACAAATTACTAAGAGAATTTTCCCTCTACAGTTTCTACCTTAATAAAGTGGATGGGTCTAAATTGGTTTTATATGAATTGTTGTACGCTTTTACCGCCCAAACTAACTATTGTGGCGTGAAAATTAATGATGGTGTTACTTCAAAGCTTCCTAAGTTATATCCTATCTTTACATTTAATCCAGTAGCGTAAAATACAATAGCGCTAACCAGAAAACTTAATTCTCAAGAACAACGAAGCGCCACTAAATGTGAACTTAAAGCTTGGATAAACTTGTTATTAATAATGGCATATAAATTCTCTTCTGTCAACTAATTATTTTTGCATAAATCCTGATTCTCTCACTAAAATATTTCATCATAGTAGGATTAAATGCTGAAACATTTTACTCATTACTAATGCTTTATCTGCTAATTAAATACCAACAGATGATTCGTTATTAATTAGATTTGATATTACTAACAGATTATTATTAGCAAGGTTGTGTAGTATAAGACATTTTTATAGCGGTTCGCGTAAATGAGAACCGCTATATCAGCTTTACTCATAGTAATTAAAAGGCGGTTAGGAACCGCATCTACACAGTCAAAACCTATCTCGGTAGGTTTCAAATACCCAATTTTTTTACTCTGCGGAGGCAGACTAGCCGGCGAGAAGGCTTTGCCATTTGTATAGCCGCGCTACAGGCAGTGTGCCGTAGGCAATTCTATTCGGTTTTTTAACTGATGTAACCATGATTATGTTTATCAAGCAACATACTAAAAATTAATATTTGCTTTATAAATAACCGCTTTGCTTCTTAACTTGACCTATATTGAAAAATAACTAACAACTTTGATTTAATTATGATGTTTCTCTGAGAAAACATACTTATGGTTATTCAATTTATCTCTGTATTCATTGAATTGTTACTTACTAGACAACAGATTTACATTGTTAACTTAATTCAGCACAAATTTTTGGCTAACCCGTAGGTAACAAAATATCTCACACATTTATATGGTCATAAATTATACTATTAAGCTCCATTATATTCAAAATTCACATCAGTGATCATGGAGGTTTCTTTATAAAATAACTTTAAAGAAATGATTTAGTTTATATAAAGTGTGTTATTGTTTTTATTAATTCAATGCTTAAAAGCAGTTAGGCAAACTAGTTATTTAATTTAAATTTTAAAATTAAAAATAACTAAAAATAACTGCTCAGGTATCACCTTTTGATCGTTTAATTAATTGCAAAAGTTATATAAAGTCGGATTAAAGGTGGTGTCTTTTCTGTAACCAAGTTGTCAACTTGATTGGGTTAGATCCCATAAAATATATTATCCCGGATGCTGAAATTGGCTATGGCATTGATCAAGATACAGAACGTTGTCATTAACAACATTTATGATGCTGTGGTTAGACTAGATAATCAAACAACTTCGGATGAAAAAACGTTTCTGTTCTCTTAGCTACTCCTCAGCTTCCATCGCTCCAGTAGGATACCATTACTCAAAATCTCTACCATTACGAATGGATTAAATTCACTGGTCAAGCAGCTATTACACTCCAAGACTATTTTACCAGTTTTAACAACGTCATTGACCTATTGCCACAATTTAAAGAGTCTAGCGTTGGATAACATTTTTTTGCGATGTCTACGACGGGCTACGCCTACGCAGTGTGCCAAAGCCGCCTGGAAACATAAAGCTTTACCCTGGCAGTATGTATCGTGTGGTGTCGATTTGGAAACAAGCATTTAGCAAAGACAAAATAGCTAACTGCTTACAAAACAAGAGTTTTTGATTATTAGTAGGCAACAGAAATTACTGTAACTACACAATCCACAGTACTCACTATGCCCTATGTCTGCTTATTCAATTGATACTGCATTAACAGAGTTAGAGAGCCTGATAAATAATTGTGAACAGGCTGTAATTAAGTCTATCGAAGGAAAAAAAATGAAATCAGATAAATCAGTGTCAATCAACAGAATTAACAGACAATTACAACACAATCCTATCGCCATAGTTGGGATGGCTTCTCTATTACCTCAAGCCAGAAATCTGCGGGAATACTGGCAAAACATAGTAAACAAAATTGACTGTATTACTGATGTTCCTTCCACTCACTGGAGCGTTGAAGATTATTACGATCCGAATCCCAGAACTACTGAAGATAAAACCTACTGTAAAAGAGGTGGCTTTCTTCCAGAAGTAGATTTTAACCCGATGGAATTCGGCATACCACCCAGCATTTTGGAAGTCACAGATGTATCGCAACTATTAAGTTTATTAGTTGCGAAAGAGGCGATGGAAGATGCAGGTTATGGTGAGAAACGTGAGTTTAACCGCGAGATGGTTGGGGTAATCTTAGGCGTGGCTATGGCCAAGCAGTTAGGAATGCCACTTTCTGCCAGATTGGAATATCCGATTTGGGAAAAAGTTCTCAAAAGCAGTGGTTTATCTGATGAAGATACCCAAAAAATCGTTGATAAAATCAAAAGCGCTTATGTGAAGTGGGATGAGAACGCTTTCCCCGGAATGTTAGCTAACGTAGTCGCGGGTAGAATTGCCAATCGCCTAAATTTTGGCGGAATGAATTGCGTAGTTGATGCTGCTTGCGCTAGTTCCTTTGGTGCTTTGAAAATGGCAATTAGCGAACTAGTTGAGCATCGTTCTGACATGATGCTGACTGGTGGTGTTGATACCGATAACACCATCATGGCTTACATCTCATTCAGCAAAACACCGGCGGTTACTCCTAGTGAAAATGTCAAACCTTTCGATGCTAAATCTGATGGGATGATGCTGGGTGAAGGTATCGCCATGCTTGTCCTTAAACGGTTAGAAGATGCTGAACGGGACAACGATAAAATATATGCCGTAATTAAAGGTATTGGTACTTCCAGCGATGGGCGTTACAAGAGCATTTATGCTCCCCGCAAAGAAGGTCAAGTCAAAGCCTTAGAACGCGCTTATGAAGATGCCGGCTTCTCTCCCGCTACCGTTGGTTTGATGGAAGCACATGGCACTGGGACAATGGCTGGAGATCCGACAGAATTCGGTTCTTTAAAAGACTACTTTGATGTGCATGATGACAAAAAGCAGCATATCGCTTTGGGTAGTGTGAAATCACAAATTGGACACACAAAAGCAGCTGCGGGTGCGGCGAGTCTGATTAAAACTGCTTTGGCTTTACATCACAAAGTATTACCGCCGACAATTAATATCACTGAGCCAAACCCCAAACTCAACATTAAAAATTCATCCTTTTATTTGAATACCCAAACCAGACCTTGGATTCGTCCAGAAGGGGAAGCACCAAGACGTGCAGGTGTAAGTTCCTTTGGATTTGGCGGAACCAACTATCACGTCGTTTTGGAAGAATATGAAGCCGACCAAAACGCCGCTTACCGCTTACATAGTGATGCTAGTGAAGTGCTGTTGTTTGCTCCTACAGTAGACCAATTGTTGAGCAAATCTGAAGACATTTTAGGTAAGTTGCGATCGCCAGATGCACCTACACATTATGCACAATTAGTCAATGAGTGCAAATCACAACAGATTCCCCTCTCTGCTGCCAGATTTGGATTTGTAGCCGAGAATCTTGAAGAAGCTTGCAAGTTTCTGCAAACTAGCATTGAATGGCTGAAACACAAAGGAACAGCAGCATCTTGGGAGCATCCCCAAGGGATTTATTATCGTTCCTCTGGTATGGAATTGGGCGGAAAAGTTGTCTCTCTATTTTCTGGCCAAGGTTCGCAATACTTGGAGATGGGACGCGAACTGGTGATGAATTTCCCGTTGATGCGCCGTCTTCATGGCTATATGGATAGCTTGTTGCTCAAAGATAATTTGCAGCCGCTTTCAGAAATCGTTTTTCCTCATCCTGTGTTTGGAGAGGCAGAAAAGAATGTCCAAATTGCTGCTTTACAACGCACAGAATATGCTCAACCAGCCATCGGGGTGTTGAGTGCAGGGATGTACAGCATCCTGCAACAAGCTGGATTTAAATCAGATTTTGTTGCCGGTCATAGCTTTGGTGAATTAACCGCATTATGGGCTGCGGGGGTTTTGAGTACTGAAGATTACTTGTTCTTAGTGAAAGCTAGGGGTCAAGCAATGGCTGCACCAGAAGATCCAGATCATGATGCGGGTAGTATGCTGGCTGTCAAAGAAGACATCAGCAAAGTGGAAGCAGTGCTGAGGCATTTTCCGCAAGTTGCGATCGCTAATCAAAATTCCCCGACTCAATTTGTCTTGGCTGGGCCTACCGCAGAAATAGCGAGAATCAAAGAAGCTTTGCACGAGAAAGGATATACAGCTGTATTGTTACCTGTATCCGCAGCGTTCCATACACCGTTAATTGCCTTTGCTCAAAAATCATTTGCGATCGCTACCAAGTCTGTTAAATTCCAAAGTCCCAAAATCCCTGTTTACAGCAACGTTACCAGTAAGCAGTATCCCAAGGAAGCCCAAGGTATTCAAAAGATTCTGGAAACGCACCTTTCCAACTCAGTGCTGTTCAAGCAGGAAATTGAAAATATCTATGCAGCCGGTGGTACTTGCTTTGTGGAATTTGGGCCGAGAAGAATTCTCACCAACTTAGTCAAAGATATCCTTGGCGATCGCCCCCATATCACCGTATCTCTAAACCCCAGCACTCAAAAGAATAGCGATCGCTCTTTGCGAGAAGCAGTTGTGCAATTGCGGGTGATAGGTATGGCTTTGAATAACCTCGATCCTTACCAACTTCCCCAAACTATCCCGCCAATTGAGACGAAGAAGACATTAAATGTCCGTTTAAACGGCATAAACTACAGATCCGAAAAAACGAAAAATGCCTTCGCTCTAGCTTTGCAGGATGGGCATAAAGTCACATTACCCACTCCCGAATATCCTGATGCGGCTCCTTTATTTAGTAGCCCAGGTGTAACTCCACCTGTAGCAGTGATAGAGACTAACGGACATAAAAAACTTACCCCAGTAATGAACGGTGTGACTGCTAATATCATCACCCAGCCAGAGCAACAGATGAATCCTGTTACCCTGTCACAACCAGCCCAGGAATCTAAGATGCAACCAACACCAGAAAAATTGACAAATTACGAACAACTTTTAACAAGTTTAGAATATCTCCTAACACAGTTCCAGGAAAATCAAGCCGAGAATTTACAAGTTCACGGTACTTATCTCAACCATCAAATGGAATACGCCAAAGCGTTTTTCCAACTGATGCAGCAGCAGAATTCTTTGTTGAGTGAAAGTAAATCAACAGAAGAAACTGCCAAAATGAAGCTAGTTGTCATGGAAAGCTTAGAGCGCAGCATGATGCAGTTTCATTCCCAACAAGGTGAAACTCTACGCATCCATGAGCAATATCTCCAAGAGCAGTTGGAATATACTAAGAGCTTTTTCCAACTCATACAGCAAGAGTATTCTCAAATCATCTCTGGTGAGGGAGTAACTCAACTAACAGAGAAACTCAGTAATTTCACTCCGTTTACAACAGAAACAACTGTTACTGATGCACCAACCAAGATAGTAGAAAACCAGCCTTTGCCTTTGCCTATAGCTGTTACTCAAGAACCTCTCCCGGCTGCTGTAGAGCCTGTAGTTGAAACTCCTGTATCCCCGACGCGAGCGATCGCGTCTCTACTTCCCACTCCGCACTTCGCCACTGTCGAGACAGTAGAGCCTGTAGTCGCGCCACCTGTCCCAGTTGTAGAACCTCAAGCTGAGGTTGTAGTCAAAATTAGCTCACCTCCAGTCGAGGAAGTTGTTGCATTCACCCCAGAACCAGCACCCACAACTGCTGCACCTGTATCTGGCGCAACCATCGATATTGTTGACTTAGATAAAAACCTCTTAGCCATCACCAGCGACAAGACCGGCTACCCAGTCGAAATGCTGGAAATGGATATGGACATGGAAGCCGACTTAGGGATTGACTCCATCAAACGGGTGGAAATCTTAGGGGCGCTACAAGAAATGTACCCCAACCTACCCAAGCCCAATTTAGAAGAACTGTCAGAAAAACGCACCATCGGTCAAGTTGTAGAGTATCTGCAATCTCACGCTTCCAAAAGTATTACTGTAGAAATTGCAGTTCACGAAGTACAACCAGCAACCGAGATTGCAGTAGAGACTGCACCAGTAGTTGAGGTAGTCGTTGCACCTGAACCCAGCGTAGTTGTCGCATTTACCCCAGAACCAGAAGTTGCTCCCGCTATAAGTGATGAATTTGCAAACTTAGGTGAAACCCTGTTGGCCATCACCAGCGATAAAACTGGCTACCCAGTCGAGATGTTGGAACTGGAAATGGACATGGAAGCCGACTTAGGGATTGACTCGATTAAACGGGTAGAAATTTTAGGGGCGATGCAAGAAATGTACCCCAACTTACCCAAACCGAATATCGAAGAACTCGGTGACCTCCGCACCATCGGTCAAATAGTCGATTACCTACAGCAGTTAGCTGGAGGTGAAAAAAAAAAGTCTGAACCTGAGTTTGTCCAACAGCAGCCACCGGAATTAGACCATAATATCCTGCGCTATACTGTCAAACTCAGGAGCCTAGCACAGCCCGATTATTTGGATTTCACGTTACCAGAGGGACACATCGGTTTAATCACCGATGATGGTTCCCTCACCACCTATAAATTAACTGAATCCTTAATCGAGAAAGGCTGGAAAGTAGTAGTTATCAGCTTCCCCCAATCGCTCTTCGCCCAACAAGCGCCCTTACCCACAGGAGTAACCCGCGTCACCTTAGCAAACTTGAGTGAAGAACATCTTCAACAACAATTGCAAGCGATCGCATCTCACTGCGGAGCGATTGGGGCTTTCATCCATCTACATCCGATGTTTGTAGGAAATCACACCGGAAGTATTTCTTATAACGAGCAAGAAAAGGCGATCGTCAAGCACGTATTTTTGATGGCGAAACACCTTAAACCCTCCCTCAACGAAGCTGCAAAGCATGGACGTAGTTGTTTCTGCACAGTAGCTCACCTTGATGGAGCCTTTGGGTTAGAGTACAAAGTTAACTTCGGTGCGATCGGCGCTGGTTTATTTGGATTGACCAAAACTCTGAGATGGGAATGGCCAAAGGTATTTACTCGTGTGATCGACCTAAGCCCCAGACTTGATGCTAAACAGTCAGTACACAACATAATTGCCGAACTTCATGACCCCAACCTTTATATCAGTGAAGTTGGCTACGGCTCACAAGGACGAGTCACCATTATCGCCGATTAAAAAGTTGATTAACGCCGTGTGCAACTTTCTCTCGAACCTAACCCCCAACCCCTTCCCTTGAAGGGAAGGGGAGTAAGAATCAAAGCCTCTCTCCCTGTGGGGGAGAGGAATGGAAGCGGGGGTTTCAAGAACTCAGTTGCACACCAAAAAACCCAATTTATGCAGGTATTCACGAGGATTTATGACACAAACAGCCCAGCTTAGTCCATCATCTGTCTTTGTCGTGAGCGGCGGTGCAAAAGGGATTACGGCTGAGTGTACTATCAGATTAGCCCAACAGCAACCCTGCAAATTCATCCTTCTCGGTCGCTCCGAACTATTAGAAACTGAGCCAGATTATGCTCAAAACTCTGATGAATCCGCATTGAAAAAATGCATCATGGAAAATCTTCTTTCTCAAGGAGAGAAGCCCACACCCATGAATGTGCAAAAAATATATAACAAAATTACCTCCAGCCGCGAAATTAAAAAGACCCTAGCAGCAATTGAAAAAACCGGAGCTAAAGCAGAATATATCAGCGTCGATGTCACAGATATTCCAGCTTTACAAGAAAAACTTGCTACTGCTGTGCAACATCTCGGCCCAATTACAGGAATCATCCACGGCGCTGGAAACTTAGCTGATAAGTTAATTGAAAAGAAAACAGAAGAGGATTTTGAAAAAGTTTACACTGCCAAAGTTCAAGGTTTAGAAAACCTGCTAAATTGCGTCAACCCTAATCAACTTCAGCATCTAGTTTTGTTTTCTTCAGTAACAGGCTTTTACGGAAATCCGGGACAATCTGATTATGCGATCGCAAATGAAATTCTGAACAAATCAGCCCATATATTTAAGCAAAGTTATCCCTCGTGTCATGTAGTCGCTATCAACTGGGGCGCTTGGGATAGTGGCATGGTGACAGCAGAATTAAAGAAGATTTTTCAAGAGCGAAAAATTGATATAATTCCCATTGCAGTTGGGGCACAAATGCTTGTTAAAGAAATGGATAATGCCAATCATGCAACTGCACAAGTTGTTATTGGTAGCCCATTAGTTCCAATGGCGGCGGAGTTAGATTCGGAACTACGAACCCATCGTATTCGTCGCCAAATGACATTGGAGGCTAATCCATTTTTACACGATCATACGATTGCTGGTTCTCCAGTTTTACCAGCAACTTGTGCAATGACTTGGATTATCAATGCTTCTGAACAATTATATCCCGGTTATCGGTTGTTTAATTACCAATATTTCAAAGTTTTGAAAGGGATTACTTTCAATGAAACATTAGCGAAGGAACATATTTTAGAGATAGAAGAAATTTCTAAAGTTAATCTTGAAAGAATTGAACTTAAAGCCAAAATTTCGAGTAAAAACCCACAAGGCAGAATCCATTTTCATTTTAGCGCTCAACTCAATCTCCAGCGAGAAATCCCAGATGTACCTACTTATGAATCTCTCAATCTCGAAGAAGATAATATCATCACCGCTACAGGAAAAGATTTTTACCAAAATGGTGGGGCTACATTATTTCACGGCCCCGGTTTTCAAGAAATTAAAAGAGTTTTAAACATCAGCCCTGAAAAAATTACTACAGAATGTCTGTGGCCAGAACTCAGCGCACAACAACAAGGACAATTCCCTGTCCAATGGGTAAATCCTTACACCACTGACTTGAGTATGCACGCCTTATGGGTTTGGACACAACACTTTCATGAAGAAGGTTGTTTACCTGGAAAAGTAGAGAAATTTGAACAATTTGCGATGATACCACATAACGAAACATTTTACGTTTCGTGTGAAGTACTAGCTAAGACACCAAGTAGTGCGATCGCAAACTTTATCATACACGACCGCCAAGGTAAAATCTATTCACGAATGCTCGGCGCTCATGCCATTATTTGGTCAATGAAAATGCTTAGAAGCTAGTAATCTGTGAAATTCAAAGTTTGTAGTAAGGACTTTAATGGTTATTTTACAAGTACAGCTTTGCGTAAATTCGTGGCGAATTGAGGGTTTAAATTTAAACGCAAAGGTTCGCAAAGGTTCGCAAAGGGAAACGCAAAGGAGCGCAGAGAATCTGCTAGAAATCTTGTATTAAGCAATAAAGTCTTTACTGCAAACTATCAAAGCTAGCTTAATCTTAGGATTGCTATAACTTGCCTCGTTTAAAGTTTGGGGAACAGCGTAAATCCTGCCTTTTAATTATCTCTTGCTAAATACCCAAACTCGGAGCATATAAATCGTGGAAAAAATAGCCATCATCGCATTATCATGCCTATTCCCCGATGCTAAAAATCCTGAAGAATACTGGCAAAATATCGTTAATCAAAAAGATTCTACATCCTCTGCAACGGTCGAAGAAATCGGAGTAGATCCGACAATCTTTCATAATCCAGTTAAAGGTACACCAGACAAAACTTATTCTCTCAAAGGCGGATACATCCGCGACTTCCAGTTTAATCCATCTGAATACAATCTACCATCAGAATTTGTTGCTGGTTTAGATAACACTTTCAAATGGTCATTGTATGCCGCTAAACAAGCAATTGAACAAAGTGGTTATTGGGGTAATCAAACTGTTCTGGCAAAATGCGGCGTAATTTTAGGTAATTTATCATTCCCAACAAAATTATCTAATCAATTATTCTCTCCAATTTACCAGCAAGCTATTAATCCTGCTGTCAGAGAACTTTTGCAGTATGAAGACTTCAATTTAGCTGTACCAAATGCAACTAAAGCATCTTTATCCAATGCGATGATATCTGGTTTACCAGCATCTATCGTAGCTCAAGCTCTATCACTATCTCAGATTAATTTATGTCTGGATGCTGCTTGTTCGTCATCATTTTATGCGATTAAACTAGCATCTCATTACTTATGGTCACACAAAGCTGATGTCATGTTAGCTGGAGCCATAAGTTGTGCAGATTCCTTATTCGTGCGGATGTTATTTTCCGGTGTTCAAGGGTATGCAGAAAACGGCATCAGCCGCCCCTTAGATAAGTCATCTAGAGGGCTAATCCCCGCCGATGGTGTTGGGATGGTGTTGCTGAAAAGATATTCTGACGCCGTTAGAGATGGCGATAATATTCTCGCCACTATCTGCGGGAATGGACTATCGAATGATGGTAAGGGTAAACATTTACTCAGTCCTAATCCTAAAGGACAAGTCTTAGCTTTTGAACGAGCCTATAATGAGGCGAAAGTTAGCCCCAAAACCATCGATTATCTAGAGTGTCACGCCACCGGCACATTGCTAGGAGATACAACCGAATTCAACTCCATAGAAATATTCTTTGGTCAAAATCAAGCTGCGCCTCTGGTGGGTTCTGCTAAAGCAAATACTGGTCACTTGCTAACTGCTGCTGGCATGGTTGGCTTGACTAAAGTGATTTTGAGTATGTCTCATGGTGTAATTCCAGCAACCATGAACGTTTCGGAACCTTTAACATCAGAAAATGGTACAATTTCCGCCGATAAAATTGTTAGAACAGCTACGGCATGGCCTAATAATAATGCATCAATTAAACGGGCAGCTATCAGTGCTTTTGGTTTTGGCGGTACTAATTCTCATCTGATTTTAGAACAAGGAAATACAGCAGAATCGGTTGAATCAACTCCACCTGTTCCACCTACCAAAGTTGCCATTGTTGGCATGGATGCCTTTTTTGGTAACTGCAATGGTTTGGATGCTTTTGAACGCAGTATTTATGATGGAACACAGCATTTTACTTCTCTACCGCCTCAAAGATGGCATGGTATAGAAAATCAAGAAAGTGTCCTGAAAGAGTACGGTTTAACAGACGGGAAAGCACCAGTAGGGGCATATATAAAAGATTTTGAAATCGATACTTTATCGTGCAAAATCCCACCGAATGAGATAGAGAAATTAAACCCACAACAATTGTTGCTTCTGAAAGTTAGCGATCGCGCCGTGAAAGATGCGAAACTACAGGAGGGTAGCAATGTGGCTGTGATTGTCGCCGCCGAGACAGAATTCTCTGTGCATCAGCTACAGCAAAGATGGAATCTATCTTGGCAAGTTAAGGACGGCTTACTCAACCAAGGAATTTCTCTACCTGCTGAACACCTGGCGCAACTGGAAACCATTGTTAAAGATAGCATTCACCAACCAGTAGAAATCGGCGAATACGTGAGTCACATCGCCAACATCATGGCGAGTCGGATTTCGGCTTTGTGGAATTTCACTGGCCCTGCATTCACCGTCAGCGCTGGCGAAAATTCCGCCCTCAAGGCGTTGGAAATTGCCCAAATGCTACTCGCTACTGGAGAAGTAGACGCGGTGGTTGTGGGTGCAGTAGATTTAGCCGGTGGTGTGGAAAATGTCTTGTTCCGCAGCCAATTTGCGCCAATTAATACGGGTGTCAATACCTTGGGTTATGACCAACAAGCCAATGGCTGGACGGTTGGCGAAGGTGCAGGTGCTGTCGTCCTCAAGCGCTACGAAGCTGCTAAGGAAGACAATGAACGCATCTATGCAGTAATTGATGCCATGAGTTTTGCACAAGGTAATTCTACTTTGAGTGACGCTTTGGTAAAACCTGATGCTTCAGCTATCAGCAATGTCTGCAAACAAGCTTTCGAGATGGCGGAGATTCAACCCTCAGAGGTTAACTATGTGGAAGTCTTCGGTAGTGGCGTTCCCCAGGAGGATGAAGCCGAAATCACAGGTTTACTGCAAGCTTATCCGAAAGTGGGCAATGGTTTGCATTGTGCATTGGGTAGCGTCAAATCCAATATCGGCCACACCTATACAGCATCGGGAATTGCTAGCTTAATCAAAACTGCTCTCTGTCTTTATTACAGGTATATTCCCGCCACACCAAAATGGTCTGGTGTCAAAACACCGCAAGTATGGGAAGGTAGTCCCTTCTATGTGGCAATGGAATCAAGACCTTGGTTTGTCGATAAAGGCGGCACACGCAGAATAGCAGCAATTAATAGCATGGGTATAGATGGCAGTTACGCCCATTTAATCTTATCGGAGGAACCCAGCCAAGAGGAGCGCGACAACAGATATTTGCAGCAAATGCCTTTTCATCTGTTCCCTATCGCAGTTAGCGATCGCTCCACTATACCCGATATTCTAAACCATCTCCAAAAATCCATCGAAGCTAGTTCTTCTTTATCAGCTACCGCCAGCCAAACATTTGCTACCTTTGAGCAGCAATCTGATGCAAAATATGTCTTATCAATCGCAGGACGTAACACAAAAGAACTACTCAAAGAAATTGAATCTGCCCGCAAAGGTGTAAATAATGCCTTTGAGAAAGGGACAGATTGGCAAACACCAATAGGAAGTTATTTCACCGCGAAACCATTGGGTAAAACTGGAGCAGTTGCTTATGTTTATCCCGCAGCAGTCAATTCTTATATCGGTATTGGTCGTACTGTCTTCCGGTTATTTCCTAAAGTTTTCGAGGACTTAAAAAGTAACAATCTCTACAACCGGGCTGCTGATGTTGAAAAGCTGGTTTATCCCAGAAGCTTGCCTAAATTGACAACCAGGCAACTAGAAACTCTCGAAAAGCAATTGTTAGATGATTCACTGGCAATGTTTGAAAGTGAAATCGCCTTTGCTAGATACATGACGGCAATTTTCCGAGATGATTTTAAAGTCAAGCCGCAATCTGTATTTGGGTATAGCTTGGGTGAAACTAGCATGATGGTTGCCCAAGGAGTTTGGAGTGATTTTGAGGGTGGAAGTAACACCTTAAACTCATCACCTCTATTTGGCGATAAGTTATCTGGGCCAAAAAATGCTGTGCGTGAATATTGGGGATTAACAGATTCACCAAACAACAATTTTTGGAATACTTATGTTCTCATGGCTACTCCATCTCAAGTTAGAGAATGCTTGAAACATGAAAATCATGTCTACTTAACTCAAATCAACACACCAGAAGAAGTATTAATTGCTGGTGAGGATGCAGCCTGTAAGCGAGTGATTACGACTCTAGGTTGCAATTCTTTCCCCGCTCCCTTCGACCATGTGATACATTGTGAAGCGATGCGATCGCAGTTCGAGGAAATCAAGAAGGTAAACAGCTTACCATCACAAAATCTTCCCGGCATTGTTTTTTATTCTGCCGCCGATTATCAACCAGTTGCACTTGAAAGAGATGCGATCGCGCACAACATCGCTAAAGGATTGTGCCAAGAGCTTGATTTTCCGCAATTAGTTAATCGTGTCTACGATGATGGTGTGAAAATATTTCTAGAAGCAGGCGCCGGTAGTGTTTGTTCCCGATGGATTGATAAAATTCTTGGCAGCAAAGAACACATCACAGTCTCTCTGAATCGTAGAGGGATGGATGACCATGCTTCGATGGTCAAAGCATTAGCAAAGCTACTCAGTCATCAGGTGAATGTGGATTTATCACCGTTGTACAACAAAGCCCAAGAAAGTGCTAATTCAAACAAAGCAACATTGAGAACAGTTACCTTGGGCGGGAAAGCGATCGCAGCTACAATTTTGAGCGAAGAAAATCGTAACCTTGTTGAAGATTGGGTTGAGGATATTAAGTGCGATCGCTTCAAAATACAGCATCCAAAGATACCTAATCTTCAACAATCTGAAATCACAGATTTTCTTAACACTTCCAACCACATAACCCAACAAAAAAATTATTCCTCTAACATCTTGCGTCAGCCAGAAGAAGTAAAACCGAAAAATATCATTGATAACGTTTTTGAACCGAGAGAACAATTACAATCTTCTGAGCAAAGCGCAATTAGACAGCCAATTTCTCTTTCTTCGCCGCCAGTCATAACTCAAAAAATTAGTAGCATCATCAGCATGTTCGATTTAAATAAGACCCAGTATCAAAAGCTCAATGCTAATAATTCAAAGATAACTAAAGCACACACTGCCTTCTTACAAGCTAGACAAGATTACAGTCAGCAAATGAGCGAAATCATTCAATTGCAACTAGCTTGCGCCCAAAACTTGCTTAACGACGAATCTTGACATAAGTCTACATACTTCAACCGTCAATAACTTTGGGTAAGGGGAAAGGTGAACTGATAAAAGGAAAAGATTTCTTCCCCATTCCCTATTCCCCACGCCCCACTCCCCTTATTTAATAATTGTAATCCGAGGGATAACTGCCGTGACAACCGTAGATACGGTACTAAGTAAACACGATAATGGTCTTAATTTTTCTTCCTGGTCTTATAACAAAAACCAGGTTTGGAAAGGTTCTTTAGAAACTGTATCTTTTGATCAACAAACCATCAAAGATAAATTGATGGTGTTAAATAAACCCTGCTACATCGTGAAAGTTGCTGGAAAAATCGGTGTCACTAATGAGGGGTATTTATCCCCAGGTGATAATGGCACAACAGCACAAGTAGAACTGCTAACATTTGCAGCACCAATTCGCATTCAACAATTTGGAGATCCCACTTTTCTCTCCTCTTATGGAGTCAAATATGCCTACGTTACCGGCGCAATGGCTGGCGGAATTGCTTCCGAAGAAATGGTCATTGCACTAGGAAAAGAGCAAATTTTAAGCTCTTTTGGTGCAGGCGGTTTAACTCCAGAACGTTTGGAAGCAGCCATCAATCGCATTCAACAAGCTTTACCTCAAGGGCCTTACGCTTTTAACTTAATCCACAGCCCCAATGAACCAGCGATTGAACGCCGGGCTGTGGATTTATACCTTAAATACCAAGTGAGAACAGTAGAAGCTTCTGCATTTCTCGACTTGACCCCCAACATTGTTTATTACCGTGTTGCTGGATTGGGATTAAATAATGCCAATCAAATTGAAATCAAAAATAAAATCATTGCCAAAATTTCTCGCCGAGAAGTTGCGACTAAATTTTTGCAACCAGCACCAGCCAGAATAATCAAAGAACTGCTGGAACAAGGGTTAATTACTGAGTTACAAGCAACTCTTGCAGCCAAAGTTCCAATGGCTGATGATATTACCGTCGAGGCTGATTCTGGAGGACATACAGATAATCGTCCCCTGGTTTGTGTGTTACCTTCTATTATCGCCTTACGAGATGAAATTCAAGCACAATATCATTACCAAACACCCATTAGAATTGGCGTTGCAGGGGGAATTGGTACACCACAATCAGCATTAGCAGCTTTCATGATGGGTGCTGCTTATATAATGACCGGTTCCATTAATCAGTCATGTGTTGAATCTGGGGCTTGTGAACATACCAAAAAGTTATTAGCCCAAGCAGAAATGGCTGATATGATAATGGCTCCAGCAGCAGATATGTTTGAAATGGGAGTCAAATTGCAAGTTCTCAAACGGGGTACCATGTTCCCCATGCGAGCGCAGAAATTATTTGAACTCTATCGCGCTTATGATTCCATTGAAGAGATTCCTTTAGCAGAAAGAGAGAAATTAGAAAAACAAGTTTTTCGCAAAACTATTGCTGAAGTATGGGAAGGGACTGCGGCTTATTTATCCCAAAAGAACCCTGAGAAACTTGGGAAAGCAGTCAATAATCCTAAACTAAAAATGGCGTTGATTTTCCGTTGGTATCTAGGGTTATCTTCTCGTTGGTCTAGTTCTGGGGAAAAAGGTAGAGAAGTCGATTATCAAATTTGGTGTGGCCCGGCAATGGGCGGTTTCAATGACTGGGTACGCGGTTCCTACCTATCTGAACCAAATAATCGTCAGGTAGTTGATGTAGCCAATCAAATTATGACTGGTGCAGCGTTTTTGTATCGTGTCCAAAATTTGAAAATTCAAGGGCTGCAAGCTTCCGATTATTACAGTCAGTATCACCCTGTTCGTTCTACATCATTGTTGGAGATTTAAAAATGACTATAAAACAGTCTTTCACCGCAGACGATATTCAAATATTTTTGGTATCTAACTTAGCTAAATTGCTAGGCGTAGCAACTGATGAAATAGATGTCAAAGAACATTTAGAAAACTATGGGTTGGATTCAGCCCAAGCAATGATTCTAGTCAGTAACTTAGAAAAGTTGCTAGGATTTCAACCATCTCCATTGCTGCTGTGGCATTACCCAAATATTGAAGCTCTTTCACAGCGTTTAGCTGAAGAAGTACAAGAAGGTTCACCGATTCAAGATACAAAGGTGACAACCTCTAATGCCAACACTGCCTCCTCTGTTCTAGATTTAGGTGCTGAGGCTGTTCTTGACCCTACCATCCATCCTGGTGCTGCATCTAATGTACTTGTGGGTGAACCCAAAAACATCTTTTTAACTGGAGGAACAGGCTTTTTAGGAGCTTTTATCATCCGGGAATTGCTACAAGAAACCAATGCGGATATCTATTGTTTAGTGCGTGCTGCTAATGCCGAAGAAGGCAAAAGCAAACTCCAAAAAAATCTGCAACAGTATGCAATTTGGCAGGAAGAATTTACCTCCAGAATTATTCCTGTTGTCGGCGATTTATCTCAACCTTTGTTAGGTATTGGTTCGGAACAGTTTCAAATTTTAGCTGGCAATATTGATACTATATATCATAGTGCTGCTTTGTTGAATTATGTTTTTCCATACTCTGCACTGAAAGCAGCCAATGTTTTAGGCACTCAAGAAGTTTTGAGATTAGCTTGTCAAGTTAAAGTCAAGCCTGTACATTACGTTTCTAGTGTTGCTGTTTTTGAATCGACTGCTTATGCTGGTAAGGTTGTTAAAGAGCAGGATGAATTCAATCATTGGGAAGGTATTTATCTTGGTTACTCTCAAACAAAATGGGTAGCTGAAAAGTTAGTCAAAATTGCTCGTGACCGTGGACTTCCTGTAACTATCCACAGACCACCATTGATTTCTGGTGATAGCAAGACAGGCATTTGTAACACACATGACTTTATCAATTTGATGACCAAGGGTTGTCTACAAATGGGATATTTTCCTGATGTAGATTATATGTTGGATATGTCACCTGTGGACTATGTAAGTAAAGCGATCGTTTATCTATCACGCCAAAAAGAATCTATAGGTAAGGCTTTCAATTTACAACATCCCCAACCCGCGGCTTTGAAAATGCTAGTTGAGTGGATACGCTCTTTCGGTTATTCAGTTGAAATGATTCCTTATGAAAAATGGCAATCTGAGTTAATCAATAATGTGACTTCTGCGGACAATCCTTTGTACACTCTGCGACCATTTTTGTTGGAACGTTGGTCTGATGAACAACTGACTATTCCTGATTTGTACTTGCAAGCGAGAAGACCTCATATTAGCTGCCAAGATACTCTCCATGCACTAGCAGGCAGTTCTATTGCTTGTCCTCCCATTGACTCTCAATTGTTCATGACTTATACCGCCTACTTGATTCAAAGCGGTTTCTTAAATATCGCTTAGTAATTCACAACTTGCGTAGGATATATTAGAAACGTAACGCACCATCCTGGATACTTTCGGTGCGTTACGAACCTAAAAAATAACTTTATTTAGTCAAAGCTTTTTAAAACTCAGTACTACTGAACAGCCAATATTTCAGATGCCAGCAACAACTCATACACCAACAGAGGCAATATAATTGCCCTGTTTTTTTATGCCCAACCATGTAAATTTTTAGTATTGACCTCTTGACAGAAGCAATCGAGGATAGAATGGTTATTGTCGGGCATAAAAGTTTGATTTTACCCTCTGCCTTTTGTAAGCGATCAAAAGCTAAATGGTAGCAGTCTGAAATAACCGAACTCCTTTAAGTCCTAACTTCTTCGATGCATAAGTCCTAAATTTGCGTTTGGACTGCTACATCTATCCAATGGATCACATAAGCATTTGAAAGGGTAATAACTCAAGACATTTCTTGTCGGTTCAGATATTACGCGTACTTAATTGTAGAACGAGAACCACTGTAAATGCAACGCAGCTTCATCAAGTTGAATTCACCAATATTCTTACATGAACACAACACATCAAGGTCGGGGCAAAAAAACTGCTCTTATTACTGGAGCAGCCGGTGGTATTGGCTACGAATTAGCATGTATTTTTGCTGCTCATGATTACAATCTGGTCTTAGTAGACAGAAACGGGTTAAAGCTTGTAGAAATTGCAGCTAAATTTCAAAAAGAATTCGGAAATCTTGCCAAAACTATTGTTAAGGATTTATCTATATCAACAGCTCCTGAAGAAATTTTCACGGAGTTGCAACTCGCCGATATTAATGTTGATGTGCTAGTAAATAATGCTGGATTTGGTATTTATGGATTATTTCACGAAACAGACCTAGCTACTGAATTGGAAATGCTACAGGTAAATTTGGTGTGCCTCACCCATTTAACCAAGCTATTTGTAAAGCACATGGTAAAGCAAGGTGAAGGTAAAATATTAAATGTTTCCTCGGCTGCTGCTTTTCAACCAGGGCCTTTGATGGCGGTTTATTTTGCTACCAAAGCTTATATCTTATCTTTTTCTGAAGCGATCGCTAATGAATTAGAAGGTACAGGCGTCACTGTGACAGTTCTTTGTCCAGGCTCAACAGAATCTGGCTTTCATGAAAGAACCGGGATGGCTGACTCTAAGTTGCTCAAGGGGAAGAGGATGATGGATGCACGAACAGTAGCCGAAATTGGTTTTCACGGCTTAATGAAGGGCAAAACCATTGTCATTCCTGGTTTTATGAATAAACTACTGGCAAAAAGCGTCAGATTCGTACCTAGAAAACTGGTGACAAAGATTGTAAGAAATATGCAGGAAGATAAGTAAGCAGGGGGAGCAGGGGGAGCAGGGGAAGCAGGGGGAGCAGGGGAAGCAGGGAAAAAATAAGTAACTTAATTAATGACTATACTGCCAACACTTCAAATCGCAGCCTAAATTCGCCACTGCAACAGCAGCAACATAATTGTTAGCAGGTACTAGTTCAAAAAGACTCCAGTCTTCAGTTATGTGTAACTTGGCTGGTTCTGTGGGAGTGAGCGACACTTCAATTTGCTCTAACTGGGATAGTCCGTCTCCAGTTGCTTTTAAATAAGCTTCTTTACAAGTCCAGTAACGGAAAAATACCTCTTGCTGTTGCTTGGGAGATAGCGATCGCAACATCTCATATTCTCTCGGTAAAAAGAACCGTTTGGCAAGAGCTTCTAAATCAGACATCGGGCGAATATATTCTAGGTCTACACCAATTTGGCGAGTGCAATTCACCGCACACAAACCCAACCCTTGGGAGTGAGACAAGTTAAACGCCAGTCCACTATCAGCAAACGTATCTGCTAATACTGGTTTGCCACGCTGTTGATAATTAAACTGCACTTGTAAGGGCTGGATACCCAAATAGCGACTTAATATAGCTCGCAGAATACCGCGACCAGCGATGAAACGCTGCCGATGTTCCTGAAAATAGAACCGTTCAGCACGAGCCATTTCGTCATTGGAAAGAGTCGCTGCTAAATTTTGCAGCTGTAGTTCTGGTTGGTCAAGGTCTATGCGCCAGACATGAATTTCATTCTGTAAAAGAGTTAAATCTGTCGGTGCAGGTAGCCAAATATCATTAGAAGCGGTCATTGAGTCAAAAAATCAAGGGAGTTAGTTGTACTTTAATAGTTTGTTTAATTACAACGATTATTATGGGTGGATCTGATTTGACGCTTTAGCGCTACTATACTATGCACTAGACCAATGCGGTAAGCATAGCCATGCCGTCAGATGTTACGTCTGGCTGTAAACATAACTACTTAATACTGAGTTATAGTAGCTGCAATTGCTTTTTCTGACTAATATTGTGATTTATTGATCTATATGTACCTGCCCTTTTTATTACTCTAGATGTACGATCTCTAACTCAAGATTAAATCCCCTGAAAGAGAATATGTTAAAACCATTGACAGAGAATAACAAATTTTCTTTTGGCTAAAACATTAGCTATTACAGTGTTACTCCAAGGAATTACGAAGAATGTCTGCAAGTGTTTTACCAGTACCTAAGTTTTGTAAAGGTCAGATAGTAAGTTTTGTGGGTGGGGAAGGCGTCATAAAGAACTACCGATTTGAGTCAAACATCTGGGAATATTTGGTGGAAATGCCTATGGGGGCAAAGCCAGAAATGGGTCGGGTTGGTTATGAAACCATGATTTGGCTATCTGAAGTAGATATCTCTTCACTTGTAAATCATTTTTCTGGCAAAATGTTATATCTGCAACAAAAAAGACTTGCCAAAGCTTGTTAAAAATCTATTAGAACTATTTTTTTACAAAATATAGTGAGGATGAATGATTGTTAATTTGGAGTACCTTGCCTTCTTTGTGCTGCTACTGGCAGCGCTGCTATTATCAATTAAGGAAATGAGCGTTGCTTTGGATGAAGTAGATGTTGAGCGCTTTACTCTCTGGACAGGTGTTGCTTCTGTTATCGCTGGTTTACCAATAATATTGTGGTAGCTTTTCAGTCAATGCCATCCTCTCTATTGCAATAGTTTATTTAGGACAAATAGTGAAAACAAGCTAGTTTGTTCACTTTTTTAGGCTTCCAAACAATACGATTGCATCCGTTGAGTAACCTAGCAGCTAAAATATTGTCTCGTCTACTACTCTCTTCGCTTTTCCTCTAACCATTGTAAAACCCGATTCCATGCCCACCAAGGGTCAGGGTCTTGTATTTGGCGCTGGCACTTTTTGCTACTCAAGTAGCCAACATGGCCGCCGTACTGAGTGAGAAACAAATCTATTGTGGAATTGCGATCGCACGCTTCTTCTAATTCCGGTATGATAGCTGGGTCAAAAAGTGGGTCATCAGCAGCATATAAAATCAAAGTCGGTTTCGAGATTTGCGGCAATATTTGTAAAGCACTACTCGCTTGGTAATATGCCTCTACAGAAGAAAAACCTAATCGGTTAATTACCAATTCATTGTCAAAACCCCAAATACTGTTTGCCCGTTCAATCCCTGCTGGGTCAATACTTCCCGGATGAGCATCATGGATTCGCCATGCCAGTTTTTTTAAATTCTGGGCAATTCCCGCTTCCAAATATCTGCCGAAGGGCTTTGTAACTAGATAAGATAGCGATCGCTCCGAATCCAAACTAGGACAAATTACCATACCACCGCCAATATCGCTATCTTCTAATCCTAAATCTTCATGCTCCCTAATCACCTCACCGGCAACCTTCACCGCCCATAACGCCAATTGTCCTCCTAAAGAATACCCTGTAAACCAAAATTTACCGGGACATCCCATTGCCTTAGCAGCAGCAGCGATGCGAACAAAATCTTCCCCCTCATACAAACCATCAGAAGTTAGAGTCGGCGACAATTCGGCCGTTTTACCGTGGGCCCGCCAATCAAATAACACCACAGCATATCCTTGAGCGTAGGCTTTACGTCCTAGCACCCTCAAAAACCATTCCGTCTCTAACTCTCCAGTAATGCCATAAGTGCCGATAATCGTGCTGTGAGCATTTTCCGGGATGGCAACCAAGCCAAAAATTGGCACACCTTGGCCACCAACAAAAATTTTCTCGTGATAAGACGGTTCTGGGTCTTTAGTAGTACTTTCCCAGTAACGTTTTCCCCACAAAGCGGTGTACACAGTCATGATCACACCGTTTTGTAAAAACCAAGACGGATTGTAGGGGGGAGTATAACACATCATAGACTATAAGATTTCGTGTAGTTGAGTCTTGATTTCACAGTCATTTAATCTTAATATTTATGTAAGATTTAAAACCTTTTTCATCATTGATTCAAAAATCTTTGTATCTATCAAAGGTTGTTATTTATCCTTAATAAGTAGTAATAATTTTTAAGAATGCCGAGGATTCTTGTCATAGACGATGACCCAGCGATTTCAGAACTAGTTGCCGTCAACTTAGAAATGGCTGGCTACGATGTTAGTCAGGCTGAAGACGGTATCAAAGGTCAAGCGCTGGCCCTCCAGCTTCAACCAGACTTGATCATGCTTGATTTAATGTTGCCTAGAGTAGATGGGTTTACCGTTTGCCAACGCCTACGCCGCGATGATCGCACCTCTGAGATTCCCGTGTTAATGTTGACGGCTATGAGCCAGACTCAGAACAAGGTGGAAGGCTTCAATGCTGGCGCAGATGACTACCTCACTAAACCTTTTGAAGTTGAAGAACTGCTGGCGCGGGTGCGGGCACTTTTGCGACGTACTGACCGCATTCCCCAAGCAGCAAAGCATAGTGAAATTCTCAACTATGGCTCACTCACCCTCGTTCCCGAAAGATTTGAGGCAATATGGTTTAATGAGACGGTGAAATTAACTCACTTGGAATTTGAGTTACTTCACTGCTTATTACAACGCCACGGTCAAACAGTTTCTCCCAGCGAAATCCTCAGAGAAGTTTGGGGCTACGATCCTGATGATGACATAGAAACCATTCGAGTCCATATTCGCCACTTGAGAACCAAGCTAGAACCAGATCCCCGCCACCCCCGCTATATAAAGACAGTATATGGTGCTGGATACTGTCTGGAATTACCCGGTGTACCTCCAGCAAATGAAGGAGCTTCAGTAACAGTCGTTGAATGAAATCACGCTAAATTCCCTTAAACTTTGCCATGACTTAGGCAAGAACTCTCTGTAACTCTTATTGCTTACCGTTTAGTTAAGGTTATTGGTGAGATTTTCCTTTAGGTAGAGACGTTGTATTGCAACGTCTCTACAAATGTAATTGACAGGTAAATTATTTTAACGGTTTTAATAGGGTTTATCAAAACTGCGATATTTGCACCAGTTTTGATACTCCTCATACCGTTATGCTAAAGCTTACTCCCCAACGCTTGCTCTTAAGGGGCTAGGGGTTAGGCCTGTATTTCACGCAATTGAGAGCCGCTATATTGAGAGTGCTTAAAAGTGCAAATCAACGTATTCCTATGCCAGAAGTCATTTGCTCTGCGTTTGATTTTTGGTCAAAAAACTTTTGCAATAATAATTAATATAAACTTTACATATTGTATTGATTAGTGCAATCAAAGATTAGTCAACAATCATAGCCTTTTATCTATGAAAGCAATTTAATATTTATTTAATATTGAGGCTTGTGAATAAGCAAGATTGACATATAAGGCTGTAAGCTATTATTGATCACAATTAAAAATGGCGATAAACAAAACTTGCAATTTATGTAAGTTTTTTCAGTCCAATTTTTGAACCATCTTTGTTCTAAGCCTTCTCTATTGAAGATTCGTATTTAGCGACTCGCCATGTAGAAAGGCAATATAGTCTGCTGCTTTGCGAAGAATTAAAGTTTTCTTTGCCTAACTTTTCATGGCAATAAAACATGAAACGTACTCAAAGTAGCTGGCAATTTTCACAACCCAAAATTTATTTTGCTTTTTTTGTAACCAAAACCCCAGTATGTCATTGACTAATACGATCCATTTTAGAAACTTACAAGGCGATTTATTCGGTGGTTTAACTGCTGCGATCGTTTCGTTGCCTTTAGCGCTGGCATTCGGTGTTGCTTCCGGTGCTGGGCCTGTAGCTGGCCTTTATGGTGCAGTTTGTGTCGGCTTTTTCGCAGCTTTATTTGGTGGGACACCAACCCTTATTTCTGAGCCAACCGGGCCAATGACCGTGGTTATGACTGCAATTGTCGGTTCCATGACCGCAGCTAACCCCGAAAACGGCTTGGCAATGGCATTTACCGTAGTCATGCTAGCAGGAATATTTCAAATCTTTTTTGGGATATTTAAGTTGGGTAAATACATTACCCTCATGCCTTACAGCGTGATTTCTGGGTTTATGTCTGGGATTGGCGTGATTCTGATTATTTTGCAGATTGCTCCTTTTGTCGGACAGCCAAATCCTAAAGGTGGCGTACTGGGAATGGTGCAAAATCTGCCTCAGTTATTAACTCAGATTAATCCTGCTGAAACAGCTTTGGGCTTGCTAACGCTGGCAATTATTTTCTTCATGCCAAGCAAGCTTAAGCGCTTTGCTCCTCCGCAGCTGGTGGCATTAATTATCGGAACTATAGTTTCTTTAACCATCTTCGGCGGTACGGATATCAGACGAATTGGGGAAATTCCCGTAGGATTGCCGACATTACAATTACCTGTCTTCACTGCATCCCAAATGACAGTCATGATTGTGGATGGGGCAATGTTGGGGATGTTGGGTTGTATTGATACTTTATTGACGGCAGTAATTGCAGATAGTTTGACTCGTACTGAACATAAATCTGACAAAGAATTGATTGGTCAAGGTATCGGTAACTTAGTATCTGGTTTGTGTGGCGGGCTACCTGGGGCTGGTGCCACGATGGGAACGGTAGTTAATATCCAAACTGGTGCTAGAACAGCTGTCTCTGGTTTAACTCGTGCATTAATTTTGTTAGTTGTAGTTTTGTGGGCTGCGAGTATCACTCAACCTATCCCAATGGCGGTATTGGCTGGTATTGCTCTCAAGGTCGGGGTTGACATTCTAGACTGGAGCTTCTTGAAACGCGCTCATAAGGTGTCGCTGAAAGGCACAATCATCATGTACGGTGTGTTGTTTTTGACCGTATTTGTTGACTTAATAGTTGCTGTCGGCGTGGGAGTGTTCATTGCTAATATCTTAACTATCGATCGCCTCTCTGAATTACAATCTCAGGAAGTGAAGGTAATTAGCGATGCTGATGACGCAGTTATCTTGAATAACGAAGAGAAAAAATGGCTTGATCTAGCTAATGGACGCGTTCTGCTATTTTACCTGAGCGGGCCGATGATTTTTGGAGTATCTAAAGCGATCGCTCGTGAACATTCAGCAATGGCAGACTCTGATGTGCTGATTATGGATTTGACCGATGTACCAATGTTGGGTGTAACTGCTTCTTTGGCAATTGAAAACGCCATCAAGGATGCTAGTGAACAAGGTCGTAATGTATTAATTGTTGGTGCAACCAGCAAAGTCAAAAAGCGCTTAGACAAGTTTGGCATTTCAAGGTTTGTACCAGAGCATCATATGTTTGTAGATCGTGTAGATGCACTTAAACAAGCTGTTGCTTTAGTTAATCCTCATGCAAGTTCTGCTAATACTTCTGGCGTTAGTAACTACACTGACAGCTATTCGTAAGTTTTAATTCGTAATTCGTAATTCGTAATTGTATTATGAATTACGAAATATTAATTACGCTTTTTAATTGGCTCCAAAATGAATCAGAAACACAAGCAAAAACATGATTTTTTCAGAACCAATACTTAATTCGTTTACCTGGTTAAATTTTATCACCGGAGGTTTGCAGTCTCCTTTACTAGCAACAACTAACGAGGCAGAATATGCTCCTATTGTACTGACTGGAGTATTGCTAAGTTTAGTAGTCATTTATCTGGCTAGTAAAATTGGTGGCGAATTATTTAGAATGATGGACTTGCCACCTGTATTAGGAGAATTAGTTGGTGGGGTGCTTGTGGGTGCTTCTGCTCTCCATTTGGTAGTGTTTCCTGATAGTGGAGCAACTGGTAGCGACTCCATTATCATGGCTATCCTGCAATTCATTAATAACCTAAGTCCTGATGCAGTCACATCAATCTTTCAAAGCCAGAGTGAGGTTGTTTCTGTACTCGCCGAACTAGGTGTGATCATTCTGTTATTTGAAATTGGTCTAGAATCAGACTTAAAAGAATTACAGAAAGTCGGTTATCAAGCAACAATTGTTGCTTGTGTTGGGGTAGCTGTTCCTTTTGCAGCTGGTACGGCAGGATTGATATTATTGTTTAATGCCCCAGTAATTCCGGCAATTTTTGCAGGTGCGGCCCTTACCGCTACTAGTATTGGGATTACCTCCAAAGTTTTGTCAGAAATTGGACAGTTAAAATCTCGTGAAGGTCAAATTATTGTCGGTGCAGCCGTCATTGATGACATTTTAGGCATCATTGTATTGGCAGTAGTTGCGAGTCTTGCCAAAACTGGTGAGGTTGATATTTTCAACGTCATTTATCTGATTGTCAGCGCTACAGTTTTTCTCATTGGCTCAATTCTCCTTGGCAAATATTTTAATCAGAGTTTTGTTGCCATTGCGAATAAATTGCAAACGCGAGGCAACTTAATTATCCCAGCATTTATCTTTGCTTTTTTCATGGCTTTTCTGGGTAATGCTATTCATTTAGAAGCTATTTTAGGCGCATTTGCGGCTGGCTTAGTTTTGGATGAAACGGATAAACGCAAGGAGCTAGATGAGCAGGTTAAACCGGTTGCTGATATCTTAGTACCAGTTTTCTTTGTGACAGTTGGCGCGAAAGTTGATCTAGGCGTTCTTAATCCTTTAGTTCCAGGAAATCGAGAAGGATTAATTATTGCTACCTTCTTAATTGCGATCGCAATTATCGGTAAAGTTGTCACAGGTTGGGCGGTTTTTGGTCAACCTGGAATTAATCGATTAGCGGTTGGTGTGGGGATGATTCCGCGTGGTGAAGTTGGGTTAGTGTTTGCCGCCATTGGTGCAGCTAGTGGTACTCTTGATAAACCATTGCAAGCTGCGATCGTTATTATGGTGATTTTGACAACCTTCTTAGCACCGCCTTTATTGCGGTTTGCATTCAAACAATCACCAGAAGAAAAAGAATCTTTAGAAAAAGCCAATTTAATAGGCTAATACAAGAAGGCAGAAGGCAGGAAGAATATTACTTGTTTCATCAGCTTTTTATCCTTTTTAAACTGGATAGTTATTTTTGCCATGCCGCCTTAGCTAGTTTTATAGCACTACTTTTAAACATAAGAAGGTAAAAGAAACGAATTATATTTTCTCTTTTACCTTTAACTCTATACCCAAAAGGCAATTTCCGTGTTAGAAGCGTGCATATTCGCAACAATATTTTGCGGATTTTTCGGCATCATCCTTAAAAAGAACCTCGTTATGAAGATCATCTCTATGGATGTCATGAGTACCGGGGTTATCGCCTATTATGTGCTGATTGCATCACGAGATGGCTTATTCACACCAATTATTTCCAACGTCAAAAATATTAAATACGCCGATCCGGTTCCCCAGGCGGTTATATTGACGGCGATTGTGATCGGATTTTCGATTCAGGCGTTAATGCTGGTCGGCGTTATGAAGTTGGCACGAGATAATCCGACTTTGGAAAGCAACGAAATCGAGAAGAATAACACGCCATGAATAGCATTACGATCGCATGGACTGCACTACCATTTTTTTTGGGGTTTGTCATTTATTTGCTCCCAAAAGTTGACAAATATCTCGCTCTGTGTATGGCTTTTGCATCAGCAGGATATGCGTTGCAGCTATTTGTCACTCAGTCGCCACTAACACTACAGTTACTAGATAATTTTGGCGTTATTTTAACAATCGATCAATTAAGCGGCTACTTTATATTAACTAATGCGCTGGTGACGGCAGCAGTCATCCTCTACTGTTGGCACGATAAAACAGCTTTTTTTTACGCGCAACTGATCATTTTGCATGGCAGTATCAATGCCGCGTTTGTCTGTTCGGATTTGATCAGTTTATACGTGGCGTTAGAGGTGAGTGGTATTGCTGCGTTTCTGTTGATTGCCTATCCCCGAACTGACCGCTCGATTTGGGTTGGCTTACGCTATCTGTTTATCAGCAACGTGGCAATGCTTTTTTATCTGGTTGGCGCGGTGTTGGTCTATCAGGCGCATCATTCCTTTAGTTTTGAAGGTTTGCGGGTAGCACCTCCAGAAGCGCTTGCCCTGATTTTTTTGGGACTCTTGACAAAAGGAGGAATTTTTGTATCAGGATTATGGTTGCCGTTGACTCACTCCGAATCGGAAACGCCAGTGTCGGCGATGCTGTCGGGAGTTGTGGTAAAAGCTGGTGTCTATCCATTAGTGCGGTGTGCGCTGATGGTGGAAGAGATTGACCCAATAGTAAGAATTTTCGGAGTTGGGACGGCGCTTTTGGGAGTGTTCTATGCAGTCTTTGAAAAAGATACCAAGCGGATGCTAGCGTTTCACACGGTTTCGCAGTTGGGCTTTATCCTCGCTGCGCCCTCTGTGGGTGGTTTTTATGCGCTGACGCACGGACTGGTTAAATCGGCGCTTTTTCTAATTGCCGGGGCTTTACCGAGTCGCAATTTCAAGGAACTACAACATCAAGCGATCGCTACCCCAGTTTGGATTGCCTTGGTTATAGCCAGCTTCTCAATATCCGGCTTTCCTTTGTTATCCGGCTTTGGGGCGAAGGTATTGACGACAAAGAATTTACTGCCTTGGCAAGCGATCGCCATGAATGTTGCAGCCCTCGGAACAGCAATATCTTTTGCCAAATTCATATTTCTGCCGCGTGGGGGAAAAGCGGAGGTAAAGCCTGGTTTTTGGGCAGCCATAATTCTGTTGATCGGTGGACTGTTCCTAGCTAATATTGCGTATTACGAGGCGTACACCGTTGAGAATATCATCAAACCCCTCGCAACCATCGGCATTGGATGGTTGGCGTATTTGCTAATTTTTAAACATTCAGTACTCAAGCTGCCGCGTGTCCTTGAACAATTTGACCATTTGATCGGTGTCATGAGTCTGATTTTAATCCTGTTGTTCTGGAAGGGATTTGCATGGTTGGGTATTTAAATCTAATATTGCGACTGACTATTTGGTTTTTGCTCACTGCCGATTTCAGTGTGGCGAATATCATCATTGGCATCAGCATCGCACTTCTATTGCCGGGTGGTAAAACAGCAAGGGAATCATTAAAAGATTGGCTGCGTGTGTTGGGTGAGATCGTAGTGGCGATTCCGCAGGCGTATATTGAAGCATTTCAAATCATCCTCCGCCCGCATAAATACGAAGATATAACGATGGAACGAGCTAAACCAGGACGTACACCAGGGCTTGTATTCCTAGATATCTTCCTAATTACTTTTACGCCAAAGACCATTGTTTTGAAATACCACGAAGCAGGCTGGTACGAAGTACATTGGGTGCGACGGAGGAGAAAAGTATGATCCTGAATCTAGTATTGATTGCCATGATTCTGGCAATGCTCATCCCCATGTATGAGGCATGGCAAGATGATGATATTTGGCAAAAAATGCTCGCATTTGCCAGTTTTGCCACCAAAAGTTCAATCATGATCCTGGTGGTATCCGTCTTCCGTGATGATTGGATGATTGGTGTTGTCGGGGTGATCATCCTAAGTGTGGGAAATGCTGGCTTAATGTTGCTGGCTCATGTTATCAAACGAATGAACCAAGTATGATTGACTTTTTCAGCTATATATGCATTGGTTTAGGACTTTTCTTCTGGTTTTGGGGAACCTTTCCTCTGTTGGGCAAGCGATCGCTATTATTCAAACTCCATAGTCTTTCGGTTGCAGACACCCTTGGCTCGATGAGTATCATCATCGGGCTACTCTTAAAGATTCCCAGCGAATGGCCGCTGCTCATCCTCGCTCTCATCTCCTTGGCCATCTGGAATACAGTGCTGGGGTATGTATTGGCTTACTGTTCTAGTAGCGAGGGTAACTATGAATGATAGCTATCTCTATATCATCATCGCCCTGTTGCCGTTGGCTGGGTGTATGGTGGTATTTCAGGTCAATCCATACCATGCGCTAGTAATTCGCGGCATATTAGGAGCTGTGTCGGCAATGGTATATGCGGTTTTGGGAGCGCCAGATGTTGCTTTAACCGAAGCCTTGGTGGGTACTATGCTGGCAATTACCCTTTACGCGGTGGCAGTGCGTTCATCCTTAGTGATGCGTCTTGGCTTGGTCAAAGACGAGGCAGATGACGAACAGCATTTTGGGCAACTGATGGATGACTTACGCACAATTTTTCGTAAACGCCAGATGCGTCTAGAACTTGTTCCCTACCCAAATACCCAAGCTTTGGAACGGGCACTGATGGATAAAGAAGTCCATGCAACTTGTGTCAGACGAGAACAAGACCAGGCAACTAGTGAGGACGAAAAACAGTTTTATCACACCGCCATTAGGGTGAAACGCATCTATGAGATTATGCAAACTGAACTTGCATCACCAGCGACAATCCTGAGTTATGTAAGTACACCAGCTGAAAGGGAGAAGCATAAATGAAATGGATCTACATTGCAGCAGGGATAGCGCTGTTTGTAAAAATGCTCGTCTTGCCGAATTCAGCGCCAGTCGTACCGGATTTCTCGATCGTTGAATCGATTGTTAAAGATGGTGGCATACCCAATGCGGTTACAGTTATCATTCTCAGGAATCGTTTGTATGACACGATCTTCGAGGTAGTAGTATTTACGATCGCAATTATGGGTGCATACTTTTTGCTAGCCAATGAACAGCCGTCCTGCGCGATCTATCGTTTCACCGATCAACCATCCATCGTGCTGGCGCGTCTGGGAGCAACTATTGCTGCGATGGTAAGTATCGAACTAGCTATTCGGGGACATCTCAGCCCTGGCGGTGGTTTTGCGGCTGGAGTTGCAGGTGGAACTGCGATCGGGTTGATTGCCATTACCTCTTCACCGGAGTGGATGCAAGGGATTTACCAGCGCTACCACGCCGCTACATGGGAGAAAGTTTCGGTTCTTGTTTTCATTGTACTGGCGGCTATAACTCTGACTGGAGTTGAGTTACCGCACGGAGAGATGGGCGCACTTTTGAGTGGGGGGATTGTCCCCTTGCTGAATATTCTAGTTGCAGTCAAAGTCGCGTTGGGGTCGTGGGCGGTGATTTTGGTTTTTATTCGTTATCGGGGATTGTTATGAAGAGGCAGGAGGCAGAAGGTAAACCCCATTAGTAAATTTAGAGGTTTCAATAAGAACGCAGTATTTCTTGTAGCACTTTCGACTAAAAATACATAGCATATTCTTTCTTGTCTACGATACGCTATGCGAACATAAATAAATTTACTTGCTCTCAAAGAAAGTGGCAGAGGACAAAAAAGATATTTTCTTCCTCCTGCCTCCTGCCTTTACCCGATTTTAGGCAATTCGAGTTACTTGCTGATTCACACGGGGACGGCCAAAGCGTTCCCAAGCACTCCCTCCTCGCAGAAAAAGCTCTAAAAAGCGCAATGGTTCTCCTGAATCGCCTCTTGACCAACCGGAACTACCAGGAGCAAAGGCTAAAGTCCCTTCAGACACCTTGAAGCTGCCATCAGAATACACTGCATCACTCACCACATCTCCAATTCGAATCACGATCTTGCTTTGAGGCTCTAAATTCAGTGTATGCGCCCCAATAGTAGTTTTGATGTTGCCGTAACCATCAATCCAAGCAATTCGATCTGGTGGAACATCTGGGATTTGCTCGCTCTTGAGGCTATCTCCCAGAAGGCTAAAATCTTCATTCATAATGGCAGCCGCAGCCGGAGGAAAGACATCCCGTGAGCGAAACTGCGAGCCACCGCGAGAAACGTTAACCACTCGCAACTCCTTTGTATAGTCTTTGATAAAGGAGAGGGTGTAGCCTGCATTTACACCCACTACTTTTACACCATTGGATAAAAGAGCATAAGTTAGTCCTTCACCTTCATTGTCTCGACGGGCTTCAGGATCATCCTGACGAGGCGCACAGTTATGATAAATTAGGCGATCGCTAGGGCCTGGGTTAAGTCCTAGTTGGGCAATCCAGAATCCCGTTGCCAAGGTACTGAATGCTGGAACCGAAAGCAAATGAATTTGGGCATCGGGAGAAGCCATCAGCAGACGTTGTGTGACTTCTGTAAATGCCGGATCTCCTGTACCGTAGTCTGCAATGACGCAGATAAACATTCAGCTCCTCCTTTTAATGGGTGTAATTTGCAATCAATGGTTAGACAATAGGTAGCCTTCAAAGGCTCCAGTAAAAAGAGGCAGGGGAGCAGGGAGCAGGGAGCAAGGGGGAGAGACTGTGAAGGAGCTTAGCTTGTACTCCACCCAAGTCTTGCGCCCTTCATGACGGGGCTTCTTACCCATGTTTCGCTCCACTTCGCGCAAAGGGGAAGGGCTTGTTCCCCCTGCTCCCTGCCCCCTTCCCTTCTGCTTCTTCGGTGAACCTGCCTCATCAGCAGTCTACGTGTGATCTCAACTATATGCAAGATTTCTAGATAACATTGAGCGCAATTTTCCAGCCAAAAAATACTGGAACTACACAACTTAGATTAATTACATCAGTCATCATGTGATTACAGGTTTAAATAAGCAGTTGTCTGCTCATTTAACTTTTATTAGTAACGTTAAAGTTTTAGTCAACGCAATGAAAACAATCACCTCACTTTTTAGCGAAGAACGCAACCAACTCCAGACAGATATTGATAACACAACTAACATTGAGGATATAGTTAAGCTGGTTCAGAATCGGCTTGATAATCTCGAAAGAATTTACATTGAAAAGCTTAATTTGGCTCAAGTTCGTCTGGCTTCCTTTTTCCTAGATACCCTGCGGCAGTCCATTGCTACTCTTGCTGCGGCTAACTATTCTCAAATTGCTCCAACAGAGCAAACGCAATTTACTAACCCAAGTACAAAGGTTTTTTCCAGCAGATTAATCCTAAAACTGCTAAAAGGACTAATTTATATAGGCATCTTAAGCTCGTTGTTCTCTTTAACTAAAACTACCCCAGGTGCATGGATGGCTATCTTACTAACTTCTATACTTCTAGGGGTAGAAGTTGTGCTTCAACTTGAGTTAAAGAGCCAGCAAAATTCTATGTCTTCAGAGCTATTGGAATTACCTAAACCTATGCTTCGGATTGATAGCAAAGTATTTTTAGATCATCTTGGCGATGCTCTCAACACTATCGACCTAGCAGTAGCTAGAGTAGAAGAATGGAATAAACATGAAGGCGACTTAGCAATAGAAGAACTGCCAGAGCTATTGAATTTTCTGCAAAGGCTGATGGGCGCATCAAAACTTGATAAACCCCAAATGGCTTATGAACTTGCAAAACTTCTACCACAAATTTTAATGTCTCAGGGAATTAACGCTCAAACTTACCGACCAAATGACCCGCACAGCGATCGCGAGTATTTTGACTTTGAGCCAAGTATCGACCCCGATACCAAAGATCATGTAACTCTAACTCCGGCTTTGTTGAAAGGCGATCGCTTGATTCGGCGCGGTAGGGTAATTGAGCCAGCATATTCCTCTGCTAGAGAATAATAGACAATAAGGGTATGGAAATTTTAGAAACAATCGGTTTTGATTTGGGGCACGGTGAAACGGCTGTAGCTAAAGCGATCGTGGAAAGCATCGACCCCCCGCAGATGCTGGAGATTAACAACAAGAAGAACCAAATTACAGCCCTTGGTTGGCATCCTAAACTCGGTTATCTTGTCGGCGAACAAGCCTTAATTCAAGCTGGCGTTACCCAACTGACAATCTCTTTCAAGCAAAAACCAAATAACGATCCAAAGTACCGGGAAATAATTAGCACTTTTGTAGCAACCTACTACCGCCTTTTGAAAGAAAGCAAACAACTTGAAGGTGGGGAAAGTAGCTATTTTTACATTGGTTGCCCTTCAGGATGGTCAGTTAGCGATCGCACCGAATACCAAAAGCTACTTCAAGAAGCTGGCATTCCCCAAATAAATGTTGTACCTGAATCGCGGGCTGCTTTCATGCAAGCCAAGGAAGCCGGGAAACTGGAGTATGACAAACTTGTTGCATCGGTGCTAATTGTCGATATTGGTTCTTCAACCACAGATTTTACTCTGGTTAAGAGCTTAGAAGAGATCCCGATAGATTTCGGGAGTAATACTTTAGGTGCATCTCTAATTGACAAAGCTATTTTTGCCCGAACTCTCGCCAACCACGAGCAAAAAGCATTACTCGAAAAAGTATTTAAGGAATATCCCCATCACCAAGCTCGTTGTGAACTTGCTTGTCGCAAAGCTAAAGAAGATTACTTTTCTAATGAACAGCTATACAGCGATCCTGAATCCTTTGCGCGTGGGTTCGAGTCAATCAACGAACAGATTTATTTTATTCCCCAAGTGAATAAATTGATCATAGAGGAAATCTTAAACCAGCCCTTACCTGAACTTGGGCATCATAGTTGGGTGCGATCGTTTAGCGATTCTTTAACCGAGGCGAAAGAAAAGTTAGAAACACTTGGAATCGTGCCGAAACTTTTGTTGATGACTGGTGGTGCATCTCGCATGAAGTTTACCCACTTGCTTTGTCAGGAAATGTTTCCCGAACCAGAAACCCTGCTTCGCCCTGATCCAGAACCGGAACGGTGCATTGCACTGGGTTTAGCACGAGTAGGACGATGGGATCTGCGTGCTGCTGCTTTTAAGGAAGAAGTCAACAAACTATTTACCTCGAATACGCTCAAAGATTTGATTAAGAGGCATATCCCGGAGTTAATCGAATCATTAACTAAGCCTTTAACAGATGGCTTGATTGTTAATGCAGTTAAACTAGCTTTAAAAGATTGGCAAAAAAACAAAATACGGACTTTAGCCGATTTGGAAACATCTTTAATCAGTCGTGCAGAACAATGGCTCAAAAGCGAACGCGCTGTGCAGATAATTAATCATCAATGCGCTTATTGGTTTAGCAATAAAATCCAACCTGATTTAGCCGCACAAACCGATCCAATCTGTCGGAAGTTTCAGATACCTAGAAGCAGTTTGAGGTTCCAGGATAGCATTGACCCAAACTTTGTTAACCCAGAGCTACGAATTGGAGATGCTATTTTGGCTGAGACAGTGGGCTTTATTGTCAATGTAGTAATTGGTGGAGGCACTGTAGCTAGCATCATCACTCTCATACTAACTGGACATTTAACCTGGCCTATTGCACTAGTATATGGGGCTTCGGTTATGGCGGCAGGAATGGAGCTAAATCGTAAGAGTGTTCAAGAAGTAATCAAGACGAATGTGGATGTACCTAGTTGGGTTCGTTCTAGTTTTTTGAGTGATAAAAAAATCGAGGATATGTGTGAGCAAATCAAGCCTGAGTTGGAGAAAGTTATTCAAGAACAACTGACAGCAGATCAAGAGGCTTTTGATAAACTGATTGCCAAAGTTGAGCAAGGGCTTCAAAAAAGTCTTGCCAACAAAGTTCAATCTTGCATAATTCTGATCCAATAGTAGTGATGTGTGCCGTAAATATAGTTTTTATAAATTATGCTCGCATCTACCTACTAAGGATTTAAAAATATATCAGAGTAAGCTCTCGAAGAGCGGGGAGGGGGTGGGCTTCTTGGTATTACCAGCGACTAAAGTATGTAAATTTCTCAAAAGTCAATGATTAAAACAATAGTTGTCTTTCTGATCATTGGGCTACTTATTACTGGGATTTTAGTCAATCCCATTCTAGTTAAAAGGCGAAGAAACCGTCTCAAACATCGTCCTTTTCCCCCGCTTTGGAATGCCATTATTGAAAATAATCTTCCTATTTATCTCTGCCTTTCTCCCGATGAAATCAGACGACTTCAGGGACATATTCAAGTATTCTTAGCAGAAAAGCAATTTATTGGGTGTAGAGGATTACAAGTGACAGAGGAAATGAAACTGACACTTGCGGCTGTTGCCTGTTTACTCTTATTAAATGAACGGGGGCAATACTTCCCCAAACTTCGTTCAATTCTGGTGTATCCCAACGCTTATTTTGTTCAGGAAACGGCTTCCATCGGAAAATATGTTGTTGAAGAAAGGCGTGTGGCAAGACTGGGCGAATCGTGGACAAATGACCAATTAGTACTGTCTTGGGAACAGGTAAAACAAGACACTGATAACTGGAAGGATGGACATAACGTTGTGCTTCATGAATTCGCCCATCAGTTGGATCAAGAAGATGGTAAGGCTGAAGGAGTTCCTATACTGCAACGCAACTCAGACTATGTTATTTGGGCAAAGGTGATGACAGAAGCATATCAGCAACTTTGTAATGATGTTCTACAAGGCGTAAAGACGGTAATGGATAGCTATGGTGCAACAAATCCCGCAGAATTTTTTGCTGTAGCGACTGAGACATTTTTTGAGAAGCCCCACCAATTATTATCCAAGCACCCGGCACTTTATGAGCAATTGCAACGTTACTATCAATTAAATCCTGTGCAATGGACGTGAACTAAGTAACTAGGTGTGTGGAAAAATTTATAAGTATGTAACGAAAAATTAAGTTTAGTTTTTTCATACTTACTTAATTGGCTATAAAACCATAAAAACACGCGGATTTTTGTGTATGCTTTTTGACCATGTGCCTTTGCGATACACTTCCGGGAGTAAACATGGAACGCGCCATTTCTGCGTTGGGAATCTTAGTTTTTATCGGTATATCCTACGCCTTCTCTGTTAATCGTCGTGCGGTGCGTTGGCGAATAGTGGCCTGGGGTTTAGGATTGGAGTTTGCATTTGCACTAGTAATTCTTAAAACTCCTTGGGGTTTGAATGTGTTTAAATCTCTGGGAGATATTGTCAGCCAATTTTTAGCATTTTCTGATGTTGGTGCAAAATTCGTCTTTGGAGAAAATTTTAAGGATCATTTCTTTGCCTTCCAAGTGCTGCCGACAATTATCTTTTTCTCTGCCTTCATCAGCGTTTTATATTACTACGGTATTTTACAGCGAGTGGTAAATGTAATGGCGTGGGTAATGATGAAGACGATGAAAACATCGGGTTCTGAATCTTTATCCTGTGCAGGTAATATTTTTTTAGGGCCAACAGAGTCGGCGCTGATGGTTAAACCTTACATAGCGAATATGACGCAATCGGAACTCCATGCCGTGATGACGGGTGGTTTTGCCACAATTGCAGGTGGAGTTCTAGGGGCATATCTTTCCTTTGGGATACCAACAGAACACCTGATTGCTGCTTTCTTTATGACTTCTCCCACATCGTTGGTAGTATCAAAATTGCTGTATCCAGAAACAGAAGTATCAGAGACAATTGGAAAGGTAAAAGTGGATGTAGAAACCAATTATGTAAACGTAATTGATGCTGCTACGACGGGAGCAATTGATGGCGTGAAGTTAGCTGTTAACGTCGGCGTGATGATTATTGCCTTTTTAGGATTATTAGCTGCGCTGAATGCACTGCTAGGATGGTTGGGGACATTTGTGGGTTTACAGCAACTGTCATTACAGTGGATTTTATCTTTTGTTATGGCTCCCGTAGCTTGGCTGATGGGCGTACCTTGGGCTGATTGTCGGCAAGTTGGGGCTTTATTGGGTACAAAAACAATTCTGAATGAGTTTATTGCTTTTTTGGATTTGAAGGCACTAATTGAAAGTGATAAAATTTCCCAACGCGCAATAATTATTGCGACTTACGCCTTATGCAATTTTGCCAATATAGGTTCAATTGGAATGACGATTGGCGGCATTACTGGAATAGCGCCTAATCGCCAGCGTGATTTAGCTCGCATGGGTGTAAGGTCTATGATTGGCGGATTGTTAGCGGGTTTTATCACCGCTTGTATTGCTGGTATGTTGATTTGAATAAGAATACTTCCAAGCCAGAATTCAGGAGTTATATCATGTCCGCGATTACCTACTTAATCGCAGTGATAGTTAGGGCGGGGTAAAACTAAAGCTAAAACCTTAGTAAATCAGGTTTGGGGTGAGGTTTTGAGAATTTATGCAATAAATATATTGAATTCGGGTGGTCGTTTATTGAATTCGGGTAGTCGTTTATTGAATTCAAGCAGTGGTTAGGGTGGGGTAAAACCTAGATTCTTGAACAACTTCAGACTTGTGTGTACACCGTAGCCAATACATACGGGGAGGGTTAGGTGGGGTAACGCGGTGAGTAACGGTAAGTAAATGAACTCAGTATCACGTTTTGACAAGGGTTTCACGTTAAGTTGACACAAATGGCTACAATGTTGCTACTTCAGCTAAAGATGCCTTTTTAGGCAATATTAAAAATGAACTCCACCCTTTCTCAGTGGAAAAGGTGGAGTTAAGAAATTGGAGAGTTGGTAAATTCTCCTCACAAATGACAAATGACAACTGACAAATGACAACCAACTAAATACGCGACTTGACAAATTTCTCTAATCTATCCATTCCCTTTTCAATCGTCGCCATATCTGTGGCGTAGGAAAGGCGAATGTTGTCATCAGCGCCAAAAGCAATTCCGGGAATGACTGCAACTTGATGTTTTTCTAGCAAAGCGTCACAAAATTCTAAGGATTTTAGACCGGTTTTGCTGATATCAGGGAACAGATAAAAAGCGCCATCTGGTTTTGCGGTACTCAAACCGGGAATTGCATTGAGTCTGTCTAGCATTACCTGTCGACGTTTGGCGAAGGCTTGGCGCATTTCTTCGACACAATCTTGAGGACTTTGTAGTGCCGCGATCGCACCATATTGGGCAAAGGTACATACGTTAGATGTACTATGCCCTTGGATGGAACTCGCGGCTTTAATGATTTCCACAGGCCCCGCTAAATAACCAAGTCTCCAACCAGTCATAGAATAAGCCTTCGCAAACCCATTACTGATCAAAGTGCGGTCAAAAATTTCCTTTCCAAGAGAACCGATGCTGATATGTTCTGCACCGTCGTAGAGAATCTTTTCGTAAATCTCATCAGAGACGACAAAGATATCTGCATCTACTACTACCTGCGCCAGTGCTTTGATTTCATCTGGCGTGTAAACCATCCCTGTGGGATTAGATGGCGAGTTGAGAATAAATAACTTTGTCTTGGGCGTGATTGCTTTACGGAGTTGTTCGGCAGTAACCTTATAACCCGTCGTTGCATCTGTGGGGAGAATTACTGGGACTCCACCGACCAAAGTCACCATTTCGGGATAACTTAACCAGTAGGGTGCAGGGATAATTACCTCATCACCTGGATCAATTAGTGCCACCATCAAGTTGTACAAAGAATGCTTACCGCCATTGGTGACGATGACATTCTCTAACTTGTAATCAAGACCGTTATCAATTTTAAGCTTATGGGCGATCGCTTCCCTTAACTTTGGTTCTCCAGCTGCTGCACCATATTTGGTTTTGCCTTCTTCCAAAGCTTTGATTGCTGCGGCTTTAATATGCGCTGGGGTATCAAAATCTGGTTCTCCAGCGCTAAAACTACAAACATCTATTCCTTCCGCCTTCAGTCCCTTAGCCTTGGCTGCGATCGCTAAGGTTAATGAAGGTGTTACCTGACTTACTCTTGCTGCCAGCTTCATTCTTACTTTTTTTGGCAAATCTTTCACTTATCTAAGGATATCCCAGAATCTCTACCAAGATTTGCCTCTTCAGAATTCTCTTAACTGGTCTAGTTAGCAAACATTTACACTCTTAGTCTATAAAATCCAAAGGCGCGCAGTTGTACGCCCCTACGAAAGACCTTCTATTAAAAACAGCTATCAATCTGACCAAGCCTCCTTTAGAGGTAGAGTGTAAGGGTAATGGATGATTACCCTCATCACCCCACTCCCTAAGCTATTGTCACATCTGGCGATAAGTAAACATCCTGAATGGCATGAAATAGCTTCACACCTTCCTCAAAGGGACGTTGAAATGTTTTTCGCCCAGAAATTAATCCCGAACCACCCGCCCGTTTATTAATTACAGCAGTGCGAACTGCTTCGGCGAAGTCATTTTTACTAGTCGCGCCACCAGAATTAATCAATCCTACACGCCCAGAGTAGCAATTCAGCACTTGGTAACGAGCTAAATCAATTGGGTGGTCAGTTGTCAATTCTGTGTAAACTCGCTCATCTGTTTTGCCGTAACTCTTACCAGTAGCTTTGGCAATTGCACCATAACCATTGTTACTTTCGGGTAACTTTTGTTTGATAATGTCGGCTTCAATCGTTACACCCAAATGATTTGCCTGTCCAGTGAGGTCAGCAGCAAGGTGGTAATCTTTATCTTGTTTAAAAGCGTTATTCCGCAGATAGCACCAGAGAATTGTGACCATCCCCAGTTCATGGGCGCGTTTAAAAGCTTTGCTGATTTCCTGAATTTGTCTAGTAGAATGCTCTGAGCCAAAGTAAATTGTTGCACCTACGGCAACGGCTCCTAAATTCCAAGCTTGTTCCACATCAGCAAACAATACCTGGTCAAATTGATTGGGGAAAGTCAGCAATTCGTTGTGATTTATTTTGGCAATAAAGGGAATTTTGTGGGCATATTTGCGCGAAACGATGCCTAACGTCCCCAAAGTGGTAGCAACCGCGTTGCAACCTGCGGCGATCGATAATCTGATAATATTTTCTGGGTCAAAGTAAATCGGATTGGGCACAAAAGACGCACCTGCCGAATGTTCAATCCCTTGGTCTACCGGTAGAATAGACAGATACCCAGTATATGCCAGACGACCAGTAGAATAGAGTAATTGGAGATTACGCAATACTTGAGGATTGCGATCGCTGTTGAGCCAGATGCGATCTACAAAGTCTGGCCCCGGCAAATGTAGTAAATCAGCAGGAACTTTTGCTTTGTAGGTAAGCAGTTCTTCAGCCTCTTTACCTAGCAATGACTCGATAGAATTAGCCTCTATGAGCGTTGTAGTCATAGTTTTTCCCTCAAAAATTGAGCAAATGACCTTGTCTTTAAGATAGCATTTTTAATACTCGTAACTTGGTTAAGCTTGCATTAACTGGATGTATATTCCTTTTGATCTAAAAGTCTTAAATCATTCTTTAAAAATTGATAAAATCAATGATTATCTGAGATATAACCATGATTTGGGCCAAGATGCACAAATAAAAAATCGTACTTTTGAGGATTTTGGTGAATTGCAGACTGATAATTAATTTGATATATTTCGATTCTGATACTCGTAATCTGACAACAATAAGGTTGGAAAGTAATCTCCATAGACTCTCATTGTAATAATAATCTTTGAAAGAACAAATACAATTCCATGAATAAGTTTCAAATCGATATCGACTTCAGCAATATAGATTTAGCTTCACTTGAGACAGAAGAAGATTTTCAAAGAGAAGCAAGAATATTACTACCAAAGGTACTGTTTAAACTAGGTGAAACTGTGGGCGAAAAAACTTGGGAAGAATTACAGCAAAAGCTGCAAGGTAGTGGAGGTAAACTCAAATCTTCTCCAAGCGATAAACGCAAGTTTATGCAAGAAACAGGAAGAACTTATCAACGAAATGCCAGCAAGAGAGAAAGGCAAGAACTGGAAGATTATATAGTAGAGCAATTACGCCAGCATAAGCAGTAAATATCTACCTAAGTGGATTTTAAAAGGCAATATAAATGCGAAGGCTTGCTTCTAAATTGGTGTTTCGTTGAGCTTAAAATCGCTGTCACTCAAATATCGCATCAATATTGACTCTAATTGGACTACCCGAATTGGCTTGATGAGGTAGTCATTTGCACTTCCTGGAAGCATAGTAATTTCCTGCTCTGTAGGTTCAGTAGAGCTAATAATAACAATTTGCAAATTTTTGCAAGAAGGCTCATGTCTAAGGATGTTTAGTAAATTCCATTTGCTAACATCCCCTACTAAGTGTAAATTTAAAAAAACTAAATCTGGCTGTAGGTTTTGCACCTGCTTTAAAAAGTCGTTTCCATTATCTATCCACGTGACTTGGTAGCCAATTGCCTGAAGATAATCTTGCAGCAGGATGCCAGTCTTTTCCTCTCCTTCCACGAGCAGAATGCGTTTAGTCTTGGAATTAGAAAAGGATGGGGAGAAAGAATGATTATTTTCTCTTCCACTCTCCTCTTCTCCTGGATACACTGGATTTGGTAAAAACACAGTGAACTGACTACCCTTTCCCAAAGTGGATGTAACGGTAACATCTCCACCATGCAAACGCGCTAATTTGCGTGTTAAGGCTAAACCTAAACCAGTGCCTTCATACTGCCGATTTAACCGACTGTCAAGCTGTTTAAATGGTTCAAATAGAAATTGAAACTGATTTGAGTCTATACCAATTCCAGTATCTGAAACTGTAAATGTTATACCTGACAATACTTTTTTGACTACCAACGATACCTGACCTGCTGGGGTGAATTTAATGGCATTGGTGAGCAGGTTAAGTAGCATTTGCTTAATGCGTCGCTCATCAGCAATACAAATATCTTCTTCTATAGCAATTTCACAGGTGAGTTGTAATCCCTTTTCTAAGGCGCGATCGCGCACTGTCCATATGGCATAATTACATAAATCTGACACTGACAAAGGTGAGAGTAACAGTTCCTCCTTGCCTGCTTCTACCTTAGATAAGTCAAGGACATCATTAATCAGTGCCAGTAAGTGTTCACCGCTACTATATATACAACTTACATATTCGTTCTGCTTTTCATTGAGAGAACCAACTATTTGTTGTTGTAGCAACTGGGACAAACCCATAATTGCATTCAGAGGTGTCCGCAACTCATGGCTCATGGTTGCTAAAAATTCACTTTTTGCCAAACTGGCGGCTTCTGCTGCTTCTTGAGAGGCACGAAGTTTCAACTCTGTCTGCTTACGTTCGGTAATGTCCTCAATCATGGCTAGAAAAAACTCAGGCTCACCATTACTGCCTGGTATAACAGAAACAGAGATATGAGTCCAAACTAAGCTACCGTTTTGATGCAAACAGCGTCTTTCCATCTCAATGCGATGTCTTTCGACAAACGGTTCCTGATGTTTGGAGGGATGGAAACCTACCCTAGAAGTTCTCTTTAAATCTGTGTAAATTCCTGATATCAATTGTTTGTAAAGTTTGAAATCCCCCCTTTGTGTCAAAGTGTAATTTGTAAAGCGTTTGCCGTATAGCTCTTCTCGGCCATATCCTAAAATCTTACACAGTGCCAGATTAGTATCGACTATCTGCGCTTTCATATCTATAAGTCCAATGCCAATAGAGGAACACTCAAAAATCGCCCGGAATTGCGCCTCACTCTGTCGTAGTGCTTCCTGTATGACGTTTCGCTCACTTGCTTCTATAGCCAGCGTCACCAAATCTGCAATCGAGCCAGCAAAAGTCTCTTCCTCCAAAGTCCATTGGCGACCTTCGCCTATGTGTTCGTTACACACTACGCCCACCAAACGACCATCTAGCCAAATTGGTGCATCCAGCAAGGATGTGATCCCCAAAACAGAAAGATAAGACTCAGATAATTCTTGGGTTCTTATATCGTTTATGGCATCATCTACGGCAATGGTACATTCTTCTTCTAAAGTCTGGAAATAAACTGGATAATTTTTTTTAAAAAACGAGTTACCAAAGCTATGCTGCTTGGTATTTACATCATATAAATTGATGCATTCAATTTTTGAACGTTCTTCATTATATAACCACACCCCGACTCGCTTTACTAAAAGCGTCCGAGCAGCAGTTTCTGTGATTTCCCTTAAGGCCGCGTTGAGATCACCTTGCTGAAACGTCTTGCTTCTTGCCAGCTGCACCAGTGTCTGACTTTGTTTTCGCCGACGATTTTCTTTGATTTGTAAAGCCTCTTGGGACTGGTTGTGCTCTGTAATATCTTTAGCTGACACCACCTGCATTAGTTGACCTCAAGAAGAAATAATTTTGCCTTGCAGTTCTACAGAAAAATTAGAACCGCCTTTGTATAACTACAATTACTTGATATGGTTTTTAATAACCGGAAAGCATAATTTTTATCATCAAAACTTCTTATTCTGGATAACAAGTTTTAAACTAAATTTTGTTCATCGTTTCTGTTAATTCATTCCGGTGGTTTTTGCCAGGGTATAATTAGCATTTACAATAATTCTACTATCAAGTAATTCTACTACCAAGTATTACAGTATTTTAAATTTTGGTCTAGGGACTAAGAAAGACTCTTCCCAATACTTAACTAATACTTAACACTCAGTTGAATTTTTTGCCTAGTGCTGGCTACCAAAACACGCTTGATTCTCCTAGAGAAAGATGCATAATCACTCAAATTTTGCAAAAATTGGAATGACAGCAGGTTTTGTGGAGGTGGAGCGATGACAAATAGTAATGTAAGAATTGTTTCCCTGATTCCCGGTGGAACAGAGATTTTAGCGAAACTAGGCTTGGTTGATGCTATTGTGGGGCGATCGCACGAATGCGATTACCCTCCAGAAATTCACAATCGCCCCATTTGTACCGAAGCACGCTTAGACTCCAGTGCCTCCAGCAGCGAAATTCATGATGAAGTGAACAATTTATTGCAATCTGCTCTCAGTATTTATCAAATCAAAACAGATGTTTTAGAGAAATTGCAGCCTACCCACATTCTCACTCAAGACCAGTGCGATGTTTGTGCTGTCAGCTTACACGATGTTGAAAAGGCAGTTGCTACACTAATTGATAGTAAACCCCAGATTATTTCTTTACAACCTAATATTCTCCAAGATGTTTGGGCTGACATTGAACGAGTCGGCAACGCTTTTGAGGTAGACTCGGTTAAAGTGTTAGAAAACTTAGAAGCTCGCGTCAGAATTTGTCAGCAAAAAGTCCAAGGGCTTTCTTTAAATGAACAGCCGACTGTCGCCTGTATCGAGTGGACTGATCCTTTAATGGCCGCCGCAAATTGGATTCCTGAATTAGTTAACTTAGCTGGAGGACAGTCTCTATTTTGCACTACAGGTCAGCATTCTCCTGTCTTACAGTGGGAAACACTATTAGCAACTGATCCAGATATAATTGTCTTTATGCCTTGTGGCTTTGATTTGAATCGCACTCGCCAAGAAGCTAATTTGTTAACTCAACGTTCAGAGTGGGAAAAACTGCACGCTACCAAAGCTGGTAGGGTGTATATCACTGATGGCAATTCTTATTTCAATCGTCCAGGGCCTCGATTGGTAGATTCTTTAGAAATTTTGGCAGAAATCTTACATCCAGAAATTTTTCAATACGGTTACAAAGGAACTGGTTGGGAAGTTTTGTAAAGGATAATTCAGAACTCAGGAGTCAGAATGGGCTAAACCTTAGCTATTCGCTAACAGGATGAATTTGAGTAAAACAAAATTTAAACATTTTTATTTTTTCTTTGTTGAAACTCCATCCATGAAGCAATAAAGTATTCTGAATTCTGAACTCTAACTCCTGATTTCTTTTTATGGTGTTTTTTCAGAATCTGTCGATGGTTCATTGTTAAATAACAGCAGGCGTGCAGCGAGGATGGCAAATCCCACAGCAGCGATCGCTTTTAACATACGTGTAGGTAATAATTCCGCTACTGCACCCCCTGCTAATGCTCCCAATAGGCTTGTTAATAGCAGTGCGCCTGCTGCGCCAAAAAATACTGCACGCGGAGAATTACAACGCCCTGAAAGTGCGATCGCTGCTAGCTGACTTTTGTCACCTAATTCTGATAAAAATACTGTAATAAAGCTCAATCCTAAGAGATGCCAATCCATATTATTAGGGGGAAGTGAGGGAGCAGGGGGAGCAGGGGGAGCAGGGGGAGCAGGGAAAAATTTAATATTTCTAACTCCTAACTCCTAACTTCTAACTAACCTTGAAATACATTCCAAAACAGCATTAGGGAAATCACCAACAACATCACGCCTGCTGATTTTTCTACAGTTTTTGGGCTGAGTCGAGTGGCTATCCAACTACCTAAAAGCACACCTAATAAGCTGGTGGTTATCAGTGCAGCCGCAGATCCGATAAATACCACCCACGGCGAATGAGATTCTGCACTCATTAACAGAGTGGAAAGCTGAGTTTTATCTCCAATTTCTGCTAAAAAAATGGTTACAAAAGTTGTACCAAAAACTACTATCGGTGATTGCTGCTTTTGAGGACTATCGGCAACTACAGGCTCAATTGCCTGAGCGATCGCAGGAGTTAAGTTAAAATCAGTGCTGTCTTTCAGTTCTACCTCGATCTTAGTTTGAGATATGCCATAAATCTCCAAAGGAGCAGAATCAAGTTTCACGGGCAGTAGTTTTGGTTGCTAGATGTTTTCATATTTCTATCATATTCTCAGATTGTTGTAATAAATTGCAACTACATAATGTCTTTGCATCCTCCTTATAGCCCAACAGCTTTATTGAAGCGTAGTATTTCCAGACTGCGATCGCCGTATACTCCTTCTATTTGTTGGCGACAGCAGTCAATGGCAAAATCGTTAACTTCTTCTGGTTCAACCCCATACATATCTTGAAATACTTCTGATTCCACACGGCAGAAACGAGGACGATCTGAGTAGATGCTACATTCTCGCGTGATCTGGTCGAAATTAACGCACCATCCATCTTCGCCTACCATGCTGAGGTAGATTTCTAGTTCTGGTGGAGAGAGATACTCATCTAAATCTGGACGCTCTGCTGGATCAAGATTGCAGCAGGCTCCACATTGTTTTACACATTGCCAAGTTGCCATTTTAAATTAGGGATTAGGTATTGGGGATTAGGTATTGAGAAAAATTTTCCCAATCCCCCTATTTTACGTTTTTATGTATTTTCTTATAATTTTGTTAAGTAAATTAAATCTAACAGGCCCTGGCCAGATATGATCGATTGCGGGTTTTGTGATTAAGTTATTGAATTTTTTAAGGCAATTGGGAGGAGAAAAGGAAAATGTTTGACGCTGTATCTGACTTGTTTAACGCTTTTAGTGGTATCAATTGGGAAGTTATTTTCCAATTGCTGTCCGTGGCGCTAATCGTGATTGCTGGGCCAGTGGTAATCTTTTTGCTGGCATTTCGCAACGGCAACCTATAAGAGTTCTGAGTGCTGATTGAGAGTTAGGAGTCAGGAGTGAGGAATTAAATTTTATATCTCAACTCATAACTCATAAATCAGCACTCACAGTATCACAGTCACAAGTGATAAGTTAATTAAAAACTCCTAACTCCTAACTTTTAACGCTTTAAGGGCAGCTTGAATAATATTGTCATACTGTGGCTGAGAAATATCAACTTCTTTGGCGTTTTGACGATTAGTACCCAGTAAACCGATTATATGTCCTGGCTGCATAGCTAAGACTTTACCTTCAGAGTTTTTAATTCTTAATTCTGCTTCAATACCGTTTTTATAGAAACCACAAGTATACTTTCGCTGATTGTACTCAAAGGTGGTGCTTGACGGGGTAGGTGGCGAAGCAAAAAATTGTTGAAGCTGAATTGGCAGCCTGGCACCTATTAACTCTAACTCGATAGTGGTATTACCGTTAAAGTAATTTTCTCGGAGTTTGTAAGCAACATCCACTCGCGGTGGTAAGCGAAAATAGTCGCCCCAACGCCAAGCGATCGCTTTAATTTTATACTCCTGATTATCAATAGTTTGGGCAATTGTCAGTTTAATGTGACCCTTCCCGACGATTTTTTGCTCAACCACTTGAACATTAGGTGTCCAAAAAACTGGATCGGGATTATCCATACCGCAGGGGTGCAAAGCATTAAGCTGTTGATAAAGCTGCTGATTAATTTGATTCAGGTTGACTTCAGCATCAATTTTGAGCAGAGGCTTGAGATGCTGTGGTTCAAGACACTGGTTAGCAAATTCAATCAAACGCGATCGCAACATCTGCAAATTCTCTGCTGGTAGAGAGAATCCCCCGGCTGCTTTGTGTCCGCCAAATTTCCCTAGTAAATCGTGACAAGATTCCAGAGCTTCAAACACATGGAACTCTGGAATCGAGCGTGCAGAACCGCGTATGTGTTCCTCATCCTCATAAGTACCAATAAACACGGGAACACCGTAACGTTCTACCAATCGGGAAGCGACAATCCCAATAACGCCGTGATGCCAATTAGGTTGAACAACAACTAATACACGATCTTGTTGTAGAGATGTAACAAATTCTGTTTCTACATAAGCGATCGCTTCTTGTTCAATTTGCTCACACATTAGCTGGCGAGAGGCGTTGATTTGTTCGCACTGCATTGCTCTTTCCAGCGCCAACCCCATATCATCTGTAGTCAGCAATTCAATAACAGTCTGAGGATTACCAATTCGACCAATAGCATTAATTCGTGGCCCCAAGCGAAAACCGATATCTTCAGGTTTCAGTGATTTGGTATTTGAGGAGTTAGGGATGTTTTTTTTCTCCCCTACTTCCCCTGCTCCCCCTGCTCCCCTGCTCCCTTGCTCCCCCTCTCCCCTCGCCTGCACGCCACCTACTTGAATCAACGCCTGCACCCCAGCTAAGTTGGATTTGGGTAAATGCTGTAAACCACGTTTTACCCAACGGCGATTCACGCCAGTTAAGGGAGCTAAATCTGCGATCGTTCCTAGTGTAAACAGTGCTAGCATTGGCTGGATCAAGCCTTTAGTCTCCCCTAGCTGTTGTGCTAGAGAGACTGCCAAAATGTAGGCAACGCCAACACCAGCAACACCCCGATAAGGTGAGGATTCAGCTATTAATTTGGGGTTGAGGATAGCATTAGCTGGTGGTAATTTTTGGGGGATATCGTGATGATCGGTGATAATCACTGCAAGACCAAGTTCTCTAGCTCTGGCAACTGGTTCAAACGCAGAGATGCCATTGTCTACAGTGAGAATTAATCCCACGCCTTCGCTGTGAAATTCTTCAACTATGCGTTTATTAATACCGTAGCCTTCGTGCATCCGGCTGGGAATAGCATAATCTACCTGTGCGCCTAAAGTGCGGAGACTACGCAAAAGTAGAGCAGTGCTGGTCATCCCATCAGCATCATAGTCACCACAAATAGCAATTTTTGTTTGAGAGGCGATCGCATTTTGCAACAACTCCAAACTAATTGCCAAATCTGGGAAATCCTCTAACGGCGAAGGTAAGACTAAAGACTCTGGATTTAAAAATGCTTGTGCCTGTTCTGGTGTTTCGATCCCCCGATTAATTAGTAACTGGCTGATAATCGGTGAAATATCAATTAAAACTGCCAGCTTTTGGGCAAATTCTGGTTTCTGCGGATAGATTTGCCAGCGCTGATTAGGTAAGCGCCTGCTAGGTTTTAAGAGTTCAGATACAGGTCGGTCTAGCACAGTATAAACTTAGGAATTTTTAGTGTCAACTTAGAGCAGGGCAAATGGAATAGAGCCTCCGGCACGCTGACGCGAACGCGGCTACACAAACATAGACGCTTTGCGACTAATCTTACGAGAACGCTTTCAGCGTTAGCGCAGCGGTAGCGACGTTCGCGTAGCGTCTCGCAGAGAAGGAGCGTCAACCGCAGGGTAGTCCGTGGAGGCGAACTAAGGAAAAATTGAGTGTTTGAAACCTACCTCCGTGGGTTTTGCCTGTGTAGAAGCGGTTTCTAACCGCCGATTTAACTATTTGCTATCTAAAACATGTTTACCCTACCATCATCCATAATATACAAAGAGCGATCGCCAGGAGAGCGCCAAGTCGGACGGAGTTCAAGCCGCAATGTGCCAAAGTTGGGTTTCGAGACAATTGCTTGTAGTGACAAACTCTCAATTTTTACAAAAAATTACCACTAGCTAATTTAACACCTCCAATTCAACTAAATTTTAATACTTATATCTGAGAATGAACCAAGGTATTAAATGGTTCGTAAATCTAGTTTCATTTCGTCCCTGGCAAGGCTCGAATGAGTTCTCGAATCACATCAGTTGCTGTCCTGCCCGTCTGTTCACAATACTTTTCAAGGTTCTTGGCTTCATTTGATGCCAGGTTAATAGTGATTCGCTTGACAGCCCATTTTTTGTTCATGCTGAAACAGATAAAAATTTTTTAAAGCTTAATTGCAATCAATTTAGTATTAAAAATACTGAAGAACACCTTAACCTAAACTTGTACTAATTTTAACTCAACCTTTGCTTACTCTGTATGCATTAGTAAGAAAATTATGTAGTAACTGTGGTAAAATACGGTATCCCTATCGGGATTTAGATGTAATTTTACTATTAATCCAGAGCTAGAAGCCAAATTGGAGGTTTTTACGAGTTGCTATTTACTGCATTAAGGATTGTAGATTTATGAAGCTGCAACTCACCCAATTACATATACTCTGAGCCAAATTAACTGGAGTGTAGACCTATGAAATGCACACATGATGGTTGCAAGTAGGAAATCAGGTGTCTACGCCTACAGCATAAAATTTGCATATTTTCTGTGGAGTTTTTTTACTAAACTTGAGGAGTACAAATGCTTGAGGCTATCGCTGTTGCTTGGTTATTATTGTTTTTTGGCGATTTTCTATCTACATTCTTTTACCACATACCCGAGCACGTTTTTGGTAGCCTACATTTAAAAACGCACCACTCCTGGAAGAAAGACTTCCGCCACTACGCTATTTTGACTTTTAATCCCCAGGTTCTTTTAGATGGTATCTTGGGAGCTTTGCCTTATGTATTTTTAGCAGTAGTCTTGTGGTCTTTTTCTCCCATCGGCGTTGTTTCTGGATTACTGCTAGGTCAGTTTCATGTATGGTGGAGACACATAAGTGTACTAGGTTGGCAAACTTCAAAACCTGTCAATATTTTATGCCAAGTTCTATTTATTACTACTCCTGAGAGGCACTGGTTGCACCATCACAAAACTAATTTGGGTTTCGGTGATATTTTCACGTTCTTTGAACAACCTGCACAAATGTGGTTACGCTGGCTTCGGCTACTCAGACTTCGTTTTCGCTACTCTCGGATCTGACTGAAGCGATCGCTAGCCTAAATACTTTTTAAAGTTATCAAAAAAAGCTGCGTTAGCGAAGCTTACCGAAGGTATCGCAGCTTTTTTTGTAGACTTGTTACTAATGCTTCGTTAATGGATCAACGGTTAACAGTACTCATGTCAGGGTAGCGCTCACCTGCGGCCACATTTTTAGGTGCAACTGCTTCCAGCCGATTCAACTCTTGTTCAGTCAGGTTAATTTCGGTAGCTGCAACATTCTCCTCCAAGTAAGTACGGCGTTTTGTACCAGGAATTGGGACAATATCTTCTCCCTGAGCCAAAAGCCATGCTAGTGCAAGTTGACTAGAAGTCACTCCTTTTTCGGTGGCAATTGCCTTGACTTGCTCGACTAATTGTAGGTTCTTATAAAAATTCTCGCCTTGAAAGCGAGGAGCATTTCTGCGATAGTCATCAGGTGCTAGATCATCAGGGCTGGTGATTGCACCTGATAAAAACCCTCTTCCTAATGGGCTATAGGGAACAAACCCAATTCCTAATTCCCGCACAGTGGGTAAAATCTCATCCTCTGGCTCTCGACTCCAAAGAGAGTATTCTGTTTGGAGTGCCGTAATGGGGTGAACTCTCACAGCTCGCCGAATCGTCGCAGGAGCAGCCTCTGAAAGCCCCAAATGACGAACTTTTCCAAGCTTGACTAACTCTGCCATTGCTCCTACAGTATCTTCGATCGGTACGGTTGGATCTACCCGATGTTGATAATAGAGGTCAATCACTTCCACTCCCAGGCGTTTTAATGAGGCATCGCAAGCTTGATGGACATATTCTGGTCTGCCACTAATGCCTTTCCAACCACCATCTTCAGTACGGACATTGCCAAACTTGGTTGCTAATACTACTTTATCTCGACGATCTTTAATTGCTTTGCCTATTAGTTGCTCATTAGTAAAAGGCCCATACATATCAGCAGTATCAAGAAAATTAACTCCTAATTCTAATGCTCGATGAATTGTAGCGATCGCCTCAATTTCATCACGACCACTATAAAACTCAGACATTCCCATGCAACCAAGTCCGATAGTTGAAACTTCTAACCCAAGTTTCCCTAGCTTTCTGGTTCTCATTAAATAATCTCCTGGTCAGTAATTGGTCAGATAAAATCAAGTCTTTCAGAATTATCTCTTTCCTAATCAGCAATTCATCTACACTTAGAAGTATTTACTGTAGGACTTCTGAATCCCCCACTAATAACTAGCGCAGTGCGAAGGAGTTCGCTTACTCCTGCTTATTCAGAAGCTAATTCTGGGAAACCTTAATTTGTGAGAGCGAGAGGCTTTTGCCAGAAGGAACTAGAATTAGGAAACACCTAGCTGGGTTCTTCTGACTTTTGAAATTAGGAGTGCATGTGTGCCAAAATCCCCTAAATATTTGCTGATTGGATCAACCGAGACTTACAGCGGTAAATCTGCAACTGTTCTGGGTTTGTCTCATCAGCTACAGCAAAAAGGACTGGATATTACCTACGGTAAACCGCTCGGTACGTGTCTGAATTCCTCTAGTGGAACCGTAATTGAGGAAGATGTCCAATTCATCGCTCTTAGCCTCAATTTGCCGGAAAACCGTGTTGCACCTACAATGCTGGCTTTGGATGAACTCAATGTGCAAAAGCGCTTACGAGGGGAAGACAAAACCGATTATCAGCAGTCCCTAATACAGCAATATTTGCAAATGTCCCAAGGAGATTTGGTGTTACTGGAGGGGCCTGGTGATTTTTCCGAAGGTAATTTGTTTGACTTGTCTTTGCTGCAAATGGCTGAAGTGTTAGATGCTGGTGTGCTGCTAGTAACCCGCTATAAATCGTTGCTTTCGGTTGAGGCGCTATTGGCTGCTAAAGGGCGTGTAGGCGATCGCTTGTTTGGAGTTGTGATCAATGATATTCCTGTCACCCAACTAGAAGCAGTTGACACTCTCTTGCGTCCCTTTTTGGAACAGCAGGGGATTCCGGTGCTAGCAATGCTGCCAAACAGCGATTTGCTCCGCAGTGTCAGTGTTGGCGAACTGGTGAAGCAGTTAAAGGCTGATGTTCTTTGCCGCAACGATCGCTTAGATTTGTTGGTGGAGAGTTTAGCAATTGGGGCGATGAATGTCAATTCTGCTGTGAAATATTTCCGAAAACGCCGGAATATGGCAGTGGTAACAGGAGGCGATCGCGTTGAAATTCAGCAAGCAGCTTTGGAAACTTCTACCCAATGTTTAATTCTCACTGGGCAACTACCACCGCCGCCGTTCATTCTCAGTCGCGCTGAAGAACTAGAAATCCCCATTTTATCTGTTGACTTAGATACTCTCACTACTGTAGAAATTGTTGACCGCACTTTTGGGCAAGTCCGCCTCCACGAGCCGATTAAGGTTCACTGTATTCGCCAGTTAATGTCTGAGCATTTTGACATTGACCGCCTGTTGTCTAAACTTGGTTTAACTCCCGCAGCAGCATTGTCTTAACCTCATTAACTCAAATAATTGAGAGCATCAATGCTCAGTTATCAGTTAGGAGGCTGTATTGCTGATGAAGGCACAGTCGGCTCGCTGTCACCTCCCAGGCGACGGCGTGCTGTTCTTTTGTCACCAAGTAATGGAGTTACTTAACCAAACAATCGAAAATTAGTAGCAATGTCTAACTCAAGTTTTCCTCGCACCTACACGCTGTTTGGTAAAATATCTGGGTCGTTTAATTCGGATTATGTCCATCTTTGAGCCAGTCAACAGACCTTATTAACCTCGATACATTAGCGCAAGAACTAGCGACAATCCAGCAAACGGGTTCCAAAAGAATCGCCTTGCTGGGTTCTCGTCACGTTCCGATTACGCATCAGAATCTTATTGAAATGATGACATATGCCCTAGTTTTATCGGGTAATCGCATTATTACTTCTGGTGCTACAGGTACAAATTCAGCAGCTATCAAGGGAGCAACGCGAGCTGATGCAAATTTGTTGACGGTGATTCTACCCCAAAGCCTGGAACGCCAGCCTTTGGAATCACGCCAGCAACTAGAACAGGTAATGCATCTAGTGGAAAATCCCAGTAATGATAATATGTCCCTTGCTGAAGCTAGTTACCTGTGCAACAAGGAAATTGTTTCTCGTTGCCAGCAACTGATCTGCTTTGCATTCCACGACAGTCGCACCCTGTTGCAAACTTGTCAAGATGCAGAAGAACAAAGAAAAGTAGTGACCCTCTTCTACTTTGACTAGTCATTTGTCATTTGTCTTTTGTCATTTGTCCTTTGCATTTGACTGATGACTGATGACTAATGACTAATGACTCATAACCAATGCTTAATAAATAATGATTATTTTTTTGTACTCGATCGCTGCTGCTGCCGTTTTAATTTACCTGCCATTTTTGCTGGTAGCTTATGCCCGTACGCGTATTGGGTATGAAATGTTTTCTACTCCTCGTGCTATGTTTGATAAATTGCCACCATACGCCCAACGAGCCACTTGGGCACATCAAAACACCTTTGAAGCATTTATGGTGTTTGCGGCAGCAGCATTAATGGCATACGTAACAGGTCTAAATTCTTTGACAGCACAAGTGGCTGCGATCGCTTTTGTGGTGGCCCGTTTTCTCTACTCAATTTTTTATATTTTGAATGTACCCCTTTTGCGATCGCTGATGTTTGCCATTGGCATTCTTAGCTCTGTCACTCTCTTTTTCTTGAGTATCGTCCAAGCTACTAGTTAAGTGAGGAACGGGGGATGAGGGAGCAGGGGAGGCAGGGGAAAGCAGGGGAAGAAATGCCCAATGCCCAATGCCCAATCCAAAATCCAAAATCTAAAATCTAAAATGTTTTATGGCTTCTACTTTTTCCTTTGACATTGTGAGCGACTTTGACCGACAAGAGTTGGTTAACGCCGTCGATCAAGTTATCCGAGACATCAAAGGTCGTTACGACCTCAAAGACACTGAAACTACTGTCGAGTTAGTCGAAGAGAGCATTAACGTTAGTACTGACAGCGAGTTTACCTTAGATTCTGTACACAACATTTTGCGAGAGAAAGCCGCCAAGCGTAACCTCTCCCAGAAAATCTTTGATTTTGGCAAAGTTGAATCAGCCAGTGGTAATCGCGTGCGTCAAGAAATCAAACTCAAAAAAGGCATTAGTCAGGAAATCGCCAAACAAATTTCCAAATTGATTCGGGACGAATTCAAAAAGGTACAAGCCTCGATCCAAGGGGATGCTGTGCGAGTTTCTGCCAAATCTAAAGATGACTTACAAGTAGTGATGCAACGGCTTAAACAAGAAGACTACCCAGTGGCTTTGCAATTTACAAATTATCGTTAAAAGATTCGTAATTCGTAGCAAATAATTCGGTTACGAATTACGAACTATTTTAAGCCTGTCCGCCAATACTTTTTTGAAATGCTGGACGCTCAGATAACTGCTTCATATAGTTCAACATGGCTGGGTAGGAACTGAGGTCTAGCTTCAGCATGATGGGAATGTAATTCAGAATAGACCCTACTGCCACATCAGCAACAGTGAACTCATTACCAAGCAAGAAAGGTTGCTTACTGAAAATTTCATTTAACGGAGTCAACAAGCGGGGCATTTCCCGCTCGCGACTTGCTTCTACAAAAATTCCTGGACCAAGGGTAGCATTAGCAAACAAAACCCATTGAGAAAATACAGCACGTTCTTGGAGTGAAAGTGCAGTTTTACCATACTTATCGGCAAGATATAGCAAAATCGCCCCAGATTCCCAAAGCTGAAAATCCCCGTCAACAATGGCTGGAACTTTACCAACTGGGTTAATTGCCAAATATTCAGGCTTGAGGTGTTCGCCCGCCTGCATATCGAGCTTGACAAATTCGTAGGGAACTTCTAATTCCTCTAAATACCAGTGAACAATTGACGCTCGACTACGAGCGCCCCCGTAAAGTTTTAGCATAATTACTTAAAGAACTTTGTGAGTGTGAGAATGCTGTTTAATGTTGTCTTCTTTGGTGACAACTCTAGCAGCATTTAATACGCGTTTACGCTCAGTAGAATATTTAAATTCAGTGTAGTTTGTACCTAAAGGAATTAAAGATTTTGCAGATTCACGACGCTTGTAGGTACGCGCTGCTGCAAATGCCCGTGGCACAAATTCTTCTCCAAACTGAGCCGATTCTGGGAAGCCATCAGGCAACAGTTGTGAATCGCCATCCAGCACAGATCCCAAAGTTGTTGCATGAGCCAGCTTATAGGAGGTAGGGATGCCCTTTAAAAGCGCTTCCAAAGCCGCAGAGGGAATCGGTTCTATAACTTCGATTTGATAAACTTCTCCATCTTCTTTGACGAAGCAGGTTGCCAAGCCGATAACAATGTAATCATCGGTTGCTAAATCAGGGGCATTGGGATAGGAAATTGCAGTTGTCATCGGAAAATTTCTCAAAACTTAAAAATCAAATCTAGAGACTGGGGAATGGGGCATGGTTATTCTCACTATCTCCCTTGTCTCCTTACCATCTTTCTCATCTCTAGAAGAACGGCTTGTTGGCATTCTACCAATTTGTAGCCCTCACTACTTGACCAGTCTTTGAGATTGATATCTGCTATTTCTGGAATTCACCCTGGGGATGAAGTATTCATGATTAGGTTTGAGGATCAATTGTTTATTCAGGGCATAGATTTCTCTTGTCCTACTAGGTTACAGTTCTCTCTTGAGATGGCTTCTAGGTAAGCCTAAATACCTTAAAAATAGACATAGTGGTAAAACCACCAACAGGCAAAAACTAGAATTTGATTCCACAAAGCACTGATTCAATGTAGAAAAAGATGAATATTCACTCATTTTTAGCTGACGGTGACCAGCAAAGTAACAAATATAATTTTTCGCTAAATATTATACATAAAGCCCAAGAACGTAGGAAAAATGACAGTGGCGCATCTACTTTGGGAGATAGCTATTTACGCTCTTGTGCTTTGAGGTTGGCTCAACAAGGAAATTATACTGAGGCGATCGCACTTTTAAGCCAACTAATCTTCCGCCATCCCCATAATGCCGTTAATTACAACAATCGGGGGCTAATTTTTTTTCAAAGTGGCGAAACGCAAAAAGCGCTTTCTGACTATAACACCGCCCTCAAACTTAATCCCTATTTGGCTAGTGCTTATAATAATCGGGCAAATTACTACGCGGCTTGTGGAGAATTAGCAGCAGCACTTGTCGACTACGATCAAGCGATTGATTTGAATCCTCGCCATGTCCGGGCGTGGATTAACCGAGGCATTACCTGGCGTGATTTGGGGCAATATGAGGAGGCAATTGAGAATTTTGAGGTAGCACTGCTTTTCGGTCAGCTAGAAGGTCATATCTGGGCTGAACGCGGCAGAACTTACCATCTTTGGGGTGACTGGAATTGTGCGATCGCTGATTATCGTCGCGCCCTCACTCAACTGCCGTCGATCGAAACAACTAGGGACGTTACTGGTTCTCGTTTGCGTTTACAAATCGAAAATTGGCTAAACGATTTGTTATTTCCTGGGCGTTCTATTTGGTAGATTAATCCTTCTGTCAGATTCAAAATTCAAAATAAATTATTAAATTTTGAATTAGAGTTTGGTGACCCTGTATCGTTAATGACTAATAAATGATAACTATATAGTTATTCAAAAATTACCTATTAGCCATTATTTATTAGCAATAATATAAATTAACACCCAGTGTATACGTAGCCAGAATCACAAGAAACTTAAATAATCCCAAATTCGCTATTTGTCTTAGGGTAATAAGTCTGTTTGTGCATCTTCTCGGCGATCTGGATTCATCAACACCACGCGACGCTGGCTGGGATCAAATCGGTATCCCTGTTGTTGCATAATAGTTTTAGTTTGCTGAGGATCAAAGTTACGGCTAAATTCTGTCTGCAAACCATTGACATGTCCTTCCATCAACTTGACTTCAGTACTAATCTCTCGCAACTTTCCTTGCTGTGACCAATGATAAGGCAAAAGTTGTGCTAAAGCGGATGCTGCAACGGCTGTAATGACGAGATTAACAGCTATTTTAGCTGTGCTTTCCACTGCCATCACCTGGTAAGAACGTTGACGAAGATGCCGCTTTGGTCGAGGAATGACCCGGCGTTTTTGTATAGGTTGTAACGGTGGTCTGGAGGGTTGAGTGGCGTTCATGATGCTAAAAAATAACCTCGCTTAGTGAAGGGAAGCACTGTAAAAGCGCTCTGGCGCTAATTACTGCTCGATTTAGCTGTCATATTACTTCATTTTTATGAAATAGCTACAAGTGTTGCACTAGTTAAAAAATAACCTGGCTTACGTAAGTGCTAGCTTTTTAGCAACTTATGGCATAAAGCCACAAGCGTCTGGAAATTGCACCCCGTAATGCCAGGATTATTAGCTTTTTAACTGTGTCACATCGTACCGTTATTTGTAAAGTTCTGTGGCTAATCGCCAAGCTAGAACTCCTGGGATCAGCGCCACAACTAGAGCGATGTAGACTTGAGAATCCGAGATGGAAGATATCTGAGCGATGTACAGAGTATCTAAGATAGGCATGGCTGAAAACCTCCTAACCTGAATAGATTTTGAACAGTTCGTTTACTACTTTTCCTTGTTTTGCCAAGATTGGGGAATATCTTGTTACAAGATGCAACAAAAGCAGTTATTAATCAGTAGTCGTTAATGATTCTTTATTAAAAAAATTCATAAAACTATGGATTTCTATTTGGGTATCGACTTTGGCACCTCTGGCGCACGCGGTATGGTGGTTGATGAGGAAGCTAGCATCCAGGCACAGGTGCGATATCCCTTCCAGGACTCCCCAGCCGCCGTTACGCCCAAAATTTGGCAGGAGGCTTTGTTTGTGCTGGTGGAACAAATACCTGATCAATTGCGGCGAGAAATTAAAGCGATCGCAATTAATGGTACTTCTTCCACCGTCTTGCTGGTTGATGGTGCTGGCAATCCTGTAGATGCACCACTTTTGTACAACGATGCGCGGGGATCATGTGTCCTAGAGGATTTGAGGAATATCGCACCACCCAATCATATCGTGTTGAGTGCCACCTCCAGCCTCGCTAAACTTTTGTGGATGAGGCAACAACCCTCTTTTAGTGAAGCTAGATATTTCTTGCATCAAGCAGATTGGCTAGCGTTTCTCCTACATGGACAGTTGGGGATTAGCGATTACCATAATGCTTTAAAGCTGGGTTATGACGTGGAAGAGTTGAAATACCCAAAATGGCTAGAAAATTTGCAAATACCGATTCAGCTACCCAAAGTTTTAATCCCTGGTACTCCCATTGCCGAATTGCGTCCTGAAATTGCCGATAAGTTGGGTTTGCACCGTGATTGCCTGGTATGTGCAGGTACAACTGATAGTATTGCCGCTTTTCTCGCCAGTGGAGCAAAATTACCTAGTGAAGCCGTGACTTCCCTTGGTTCAACGTTGGTACTAAAGTTGTTAAGTCGTACCCGTGTAGAAGATGCCAGATATGGGATTTACAGCCATCGCCTGGGGGATTTGTGGCTGACTGGTGGTGCTTCTAATACTGGAGGTGCAGTACTAAAGCAATTTTTCACAAATGCTGAGTTAGAAAGCCTTAGTCGGGAGATTGATGCTTCAATTGCCAGCGAGTTAGATTATTATCCATTGTTGAAGGCAGGCGATCGCTTTCCGATTAACGATCCCAACTTAGCCCCACGTTTGTCACCACGCCCAGATAACCCAGTGCAATTTTTGCATGGGTTGTTAGAAAGCATTGCCCGCATAGAAGCGCGAGGGTATGAATTATTACAGCAAATGGGAGCAGACAAATTGAGCCGTGTTTATACTGCTGGCGGTGGTGCGGCGAATGAAACTTGGACTGCGATTAGGGCGCGTCATTTGCAGGTTCCTGTAGTCGCGTCAGTGTACACAGAAGCAGCTTATGGAACGGCGCTGTTGGCGATGGGAGGCGGAATTAAGGGTGAACAAGAGTAATTGTGTAACAATCTTTTCGTAGGTATTTCGTAAATCAGTATCTATCCCAGTGACAATCTACATATCTCGGCCGATACTGTGATTATTAGATACCGGACTATAGATTCCAGGTTCATGATCTGGGCAGCTATTCGGGGATGGGTGCTTCGCCACAAGCGAATGTCATCTATCCCCTTTACTAATTATTGGTGTGAGTTCTGAGGGATTAGGAGAAAAAGGTTTTTTAAGAAGGTTTGACCTGCGCGATCAAGATTATCATCTAGGGAAAAGGTGAGGCTGCGGACTCCGATTTGATTGCTTTTAATATCTAGTGGCTGTGTCAAGTCTTTGGGGTATATCAAAAAGGCTTGCTCACATTTTGTTGTGTTAGCGTAGCTGATCATTTGATGAATATCTGTATATCCTGCCTGTTCAGGAGCTTTATACTTTGTATCTAAAACTGCTATTATTTTGCCAGTAGCAGCATCACACAGTAATATATCTATACTAAAGTGTCGATTTTGACTAATTTTTATTGGATGTTGCTGTTTGAAAAAATAGCCTTGCGGCGTGTTTTTCTTAAGCCATTCTGCAACAAAAAGTTCATATAAATGTGCCATATCAACAAGAAAGGGTAAGGTTTTGTAATTTCCCCTTTCATGGCTGGGACTACTATTTTCTAAAAAGAATCGGCATAAAATATGTAATAGTCGATAGTCTTTGCTGAGGCGATTGTACTTTCCAATACACTCTTCTGCACTACAAGGTTGCAGCGTTATTAATCCTTGTAGAGCGTGATAAGCTTTTCGTATTGTTGGTGATACTCTTTCTGAACATAAATTGCTACGACCAATGATATAAAGTGTCCATGCCAGTATTTGATTTCCTTTAACATCAGCCGTATGTTCTTCGTAATCACATTTAATTTTAACATTCCACGGCTTTTGAATTATCTGTTGCATATCTAGCCTTCCGCGCACATAAGAAAGCTGCTGTGTTTTAGGCAAGTAAGTACGATATAATCCTTTGCGGCATCGTTCTAAAACTTTATGGGCTAATATCTGAGCCAGATTACTATAAAATTCCTTTAGAGATTCACAATCCATCAACCCTTCGAGAAAGCGAAACCCTTTTAAATTGTAGGCATATTCCAGCATTCCGAAGAGGTTTTGGATAGGCACTTTCGGATTTATTTTTAGATGAAATTCAGGAGTTACAGGAATGTAACCTACCCATCCTTTAGCTTTCAGTTTCCAATGTTCTTTCGTTGTATAGGTAGGAAATTCTATATCTACTTGTGTTTTGTATTTCTCATATAACTCAACCCCGGCTGAATAGGGTATTTCATCAAGTGTTAATGATTTATTTTCGTATTCTGTAAGTTGAATAATTATTGGTTGTGCTGGGTTTGTATACATAGCTGATCCTTGATTTTCTTCCAGCGAAACTCATCTACTCTTTGTAGCTGGTTAAAAAAGTACTCTTCTAAATATGGCTCAATTTCCATGCACCATATATCTTCTATATCCTCACGTAGGTTGTCTGTTAAAAAGAATAAAATACCAATTTCATAATTTTTATCTGCGATCGCCTGATTTAATTGCTGTAAAATGTTAATTAATCCCTCTACTGCAAAACCTGTTTTTAGGTGATAACGTCGCAGTACATCATAATTTGGGCGAAGTTCGATAAATGCAAAGCGACGACGGAGTGCATGGTCTATATTTGCAATAGACCTATCTGCTGTATTCATTGTCCCAATAATGCGGACATTTTTCGGGATGCGAAACCTGTTACCGCCAGCTAGTGAAATTTCTCTATCTCTGTACTCAAGTAAGTACATTAATTCACCAAAGACTTGTGCAAGATTAGCACGGTTGATTTCATCAATGATTAAAACGCAAGTATCTTCACGAGACTCAGCTTTTTTACAAAATTCTACAAATCTTCCTGGAACCAGTGGATATGCTAATATTCCATTTTGACTTTGAGGACGTATACCTTGAATAAAGTCCTCATAAGAGTATGCTGGATGAAATTGCACCAGTTCTGAGAAGCCGTCACCACCACCGATTAAGTGTTGAGCAAGTTTTTCAGCAATATAAGTTTTTCCTGTTCCAGGTGAACCATATAAAATTGCTTGACCTTTACGATGTATTATGCGTATCCACCGCTCTAAGCTTTCTGCAATTAAGCCAATATCTTGAGCAAAGTCCTTTAAGCTATAATTAGGATTATTCGGATTTATATATTTACTAATAGATGGTATTAATTCATTAGATACTGATAGCCATAAAAAAGGAACATAATCTTTAAACCATTGATTAAATTCATCAATTAAATATTCCCAAGAACTATTTAAAATTTTATCTTTTTCCCAGAAATAACTATTAAACCTTATATCTGAAAGTTCAGTAAATACGCGTATATTTTGGGCAACTATTTTGGACATTATTAGAGGGTTAATATCGGCAATATTTTCGGCTAAAACTTCACCTGTATCCTCTACAAATCGTATTTCTATACCTAGCTCTGTCATTTCTATATATAAAGTTGAAAATTTATCTAAATATGTGTGCAAGTGAACTTCTGCATAAGAAATAAACCATTTAATTTCTACTACTACTCCAGAAAAATTATTAACAGCAATTTCGTTTGGTATTTGCTGGCATATTAAATGACAAAAATCATTAAATGGTTTTTCTACTTTTTCTTTAAAATCTTTGTCTTCTTGAGAGTTGTAAATATAATTACGACTATTAACATAATTTTTTTTGTAGTTTTTCATCAGTTCAAAAGAATTGAAATCAAAGAATTTATTTGAGTTTTGGCTACTATCCATTATTTTTCATTTAAAAAATAATTTTTTCTTTTAATTCGCTACTATATCACCTGATGCTGCTGCCAAATTTACAATTGGTGCTAAAACAGCTATATAGCCTACCATCACTAAGGTAACGGGTGTATTAAGGCGATCGCAACAAACTTTCACTGGAAAAAGAACGCCAAATTGTGGATTGAAAGTAACCGGATGCTGCGGCGCTATAGTGTAGAAGCTAATGACAGCAAGCAGAACACGGAGACAAAAAAGTGCAAATCACTAAGCGCAACGTTGAGTTAAGAGTAGATGGCAGCTTAATGCGTGTTTATATTGCGGCTCCCAAAGCAGCAGGAAAATACCCTGGTATTGTCTTCTACAGTGATATTTATCAGTTAGGTGATGCAATGATTCGTCTAGCTAACTACTTAGCAGGATACGGCTATGTAGTAGCAGCCCCAGAAATTTTTCACCGAATTGAGCCAGTTGGTTTAGTAATTGAGCCAGACGATCTGGGACGGATGCGGGGTAATGACGATGCTCGTCGAACCTCGATAGCTGATTATGATGCCGATTGCCTTGCTGTAATTGAATTTCTGAAAACAGAGAGTGCGGTTTCTCCAAATCAAATAGGCACTCTCGGCTTTTGTATTGGTGGACATTTAGCTTTCCGCGCCGCATTTCAAAGCGAAATTCGGGCTTGTGTCTGCTGTTACCCTACTGGGATTCCCAGTGGCAAACTGGGTAAAGAGGTAGCCGATACAATCCAGAGGGTAAATGAAATTCAAGGCGAGATGCTAATGGTGTTTGGTAGTCTTGATCCTCATATACCAGATAGCGATCGCCAAACCATAATAAAAGCAATCGAAAATGCTAACATACCTCATCAAGTTTTCTTGTATGAAGCAGAACATACATTCATGCGCGACGACGGTTATCGTTATGATTCTAGTGCTACCACCTCTGCTTGGTCTGAAATAATAACTTTCTTAGGGCGCATATTTGCAGACTGAAAACTCCTATTATTGCTTTCTTCGCGTCAATTTTGAGTTGTCTGCAACGCTAACAAACCAGCACCATAAGCAGGCTCATACCTCGGAAATATCACCTTTACATTAGGAAACTTCCTAACAAGAGACGCTGCAAATCTTTTATGGATGTTGCATCTACCGCGCCATACACTTCCCGTTGTGACTACTTCTAAAACTGAGTCGGCAGTAAAAATTGCATCAATTACTGTAGATGTAGCTTTTACTAACTCTTTTACAGCATCATCAATTATCATATTCGCTACTATATCGCCTGACGCTGCTGCAAAATCTACAACTGGTGCTAAAGCTGCTATCTGTTTAACTCCCCATTCTCGGCGATATACTACTTCTATTAAATCTTCTATACTTTCCAAATCAAAATGCTGTTTGAAACCCTCTATCAAACTTGTTGATATTTCCCGCCCATCATAAGATTTTAATGCTGCGTTCATGCCTGCGATCGCAATTTTATAAGCGCTACCTTCATCTCCTAGAATATACCCCCAGCCGCCGACTCGCTTAGTATGTCCTTCATGATTTCGTCCGAAAACTATCGAACCAGTACCTGCTGCAACCACAATTCCTACAGGTTGACCAATTCCACCAACTAAAGCAATTAAAGCATCGTTACAAATTACAATATTCGCTGGTTGTAATGCCCAAGTAATAGGCAATTTGTTATTCTGTAACTCTTCAACTAAACCTTTTACTACTTCGATATCTGTTGCACGACCTACACCTGCTAAACCCAAAAATATCGCATCAATATTCACAGTATTTGTAATTATTGCTGCTTCAACTGCATTTTTAATTGCTAATTGAATAGATTGTAGAGTGGCTTCGATACCTATACTCTGATAATTAGATGGGCCTGCTTCAGCACGACCTAGCACTTGACGCAAATCATCCATCAAGACACAAACAGTCTTGCTACCGCCGCCATCTATTCCCAAAACATAACTCATAATTGGTAATAATATTAATTATTTTGACGCTTCGATTCTTCTTTTAAAGGAATAAAAAATAGAGCAATCATTCCAGGAATGGTAAGCAAGCAGACCAAGACAAAAAATAATGGATAGCCAAGTGATTTTTGCAGATAACCGCTAACTAATCCGGGTAACATCATTCCTAAAGCCATCATGCCAGTGGAGATAGCAAAATGAGAAGTTTTATATTCGCCTTGGCAAATATACATTAAATAAACACTAAAAGCTGTAAATCCAAAACCATAGCCAAATTGCTCCAAGGAAACCAAGGGATACACTAATGTTAGCGAAGGCTTCGTGTAAGCCATATACACATAAAATACATTAGGTAAATTCAATGCTAAAGCCATAGGGAATAAACATTTTTTTAATCCATATTTAGAAATTAGTAAGCCTCCTAAAATTCCTCCACAGATTAAAGATATTACCCCAAATGTCCCGTAGACTAACCCGACATCTGATGTTGATAACCCTAAGCCTCCTACTTCCGGTTTGTCCAATAAAAATAAAGAGGCTATCTTCACAAGCATTGCTTCACCAAGTCTGTAAAGCAAGATAAATGCTAAAATATTTATAATTTTATCTTGAGCAAAATATGAGCTAATAATTGACCAAAAAGGTATATATTCCCTAGCTTGTATTTTTCGTTGGTTATCTGATTCAGGTAAGGGTAAAATTAGGCGATGGAAAATAAACAGGATAGCTAAAATCAAAGCTGAGAAGCCAATGGCTATCGTCCAGCTTAAAGGAATGTTGTTCAGAGAAACTTCAAGCTGACCTGCTAAGACTACTAATATTCCAGAGCCAAAAATGACAGCCATTCGATAAAACAGTGAGCGAATGCCAACAAATAAGGCTTGTTGTTCTGGAGATAAAGCCAGCAGATAGAAGCCATCTGTGGCAATGTCATAAGTTGCAGAAATAAATGCTCCTATTGTTAATGTTGCGAGGGAGATGAAAAAGAAATTTGGCAGTTGCAAAGAGAAGGCTATCAAACCCAAACAAGCGAACATGGCAAATTGAGTATAAAGTATCCATTGACGTTTGGTAGAATAAATATCGACAACCGGGCCCCAAAACATTTTGATGACCCAAGGTAGATAGAGAAAACTTGTCCACAAAGTAATTTGAGTATTATCTATTCCGAGCTTTTTGTAAAAGATTACGGAAACTGTATTGATGATAATGTAAGGTATGCCAGAGGCAAAGTAGAGGGTGGGTATGTATGTCCAGGGTGAAGGGGTCGTGGTTTGAGGTTTCATATTTGCCTCTAATTATCGGTGTTATTAAAATTAGCATCCAATAGGACACCAATAGGATAAATTATCTGTAATTTCCCCTTCAGAAAGGCGCATTCCTACACCTCCAGATATAAACTTGTCATTACCATTGTTATATAGCCATGCTCCCCAAACCTGAGTCATTGACTTGCCATCAATTTCTAATTTAGGAAATTCTAATAAGTCTTGATAAACATAATTCTGTTGTGTATACCAAGGGTCATTATTACTACTACGCACAGAGATATTTCCTGAATTAACTGCAAATCCTCCTTCACCTTCTCTTCCTAAAATAGGTTTGGCAAAGTATGAATTACCTATTGCTGTTGCACTCAGTGATGTTTTAGGAAAATATTCCCAGACGGTCCCAGCATCTTTGCCAGAAAAAAAGTCATATCCCAAATCTGTAATCAGGGCAAATACACTTTTTGGTTGCAGTGCAAAGGCAGAACCAAAGTTCACAATCACAATTTTATTCTCAAAAATTAATTGCTCTAGAGCCGGCCATAGTCTTTCACCTTTTTCATCAGTATCATGGATTAGCCATTCCACTGGATACCACATAAAGAGTATATCTATTGGTTTTTTTGTTCTTTGGTCAAATAGATACTCACCATCTTTGATGCCAAGATATTCTAAGGGTAAAATGATACTTTTGGACTCCAAGTAATTTCTTAGCCATCGCATAGTACCTAAATCTTCGGCATTATTCAAAGCTGTAAATGCTACGCAACAGTCTCTAACTGGTTTACCCAAATTTAATGCGGCTCTATTTACATGCTGATTAAGTGTTATTTTTAATATTTTTTGAGCATCTAAAACGGGTTCTTGCAATCCAAAATGTCTGGCGACTTTGTTATTGCCATCCGTACACTCAAACCAAAAACTGGGAGTTTGGGGATTAGTTTCTACTACCTTTTTTATCCCTTTTTCTTGATTCCAGCACCAGTCAAGACGCATACAAAATGGTGCGAGAAAGTCATATTTAACTAACTTGATGGTAGCTTCCGGAAATCCATAGTAAAGTAGTGTATCCTCATCAAGAGTGCGAATAATTTCCCACACTTGGGTTAAAACACTACCGACTAATTCCGATGCTTGCTGGATTTCTTGTATCGTCTGCGGTAAAACTTGATGGCAGTAATAAAGAGCGTAAGGTGTTTCTTGGTCAGTCAGAGGTATACCTGTTCCTTCTTCAATAGGAGCAAAGTTGTACCAACCCATTTTCATCGACTGAAATAGACGCTTTCGTTGAGGACTGTTGAAAATATTCATAACTCTCTTATCCACCCGCATGACCACCGCGACCGAAACTACCAAAACCACCACGGCCCTTGGCAGAACCCCTAGAAGTCCCGGCCTCCGATGAATCACCAAAACCGGATCTTCTAATGCTACTCCCACCAGAGTAACCACTTGTGCCGCTACCATTAGATGAGGGAGAACAGTTATTAGCTTGTTCATTTGGCGAGGTTGTGGAGATGCAATCTGACTGTCTTGCTTCTGGGGTTGTCGCACAAGAAGCAAGTAGCGATACAGTCATAACGAACACTATGAGTTGAAATAAACCTGGTTTCAATTTCATGAGTCTTTCTGGATGAATATACAGATATCAGCTACGGAATTTATGCAAGATAACTACAAGGGTCAAAAATAGATTTCGCATTTCCAGATAGATTTTTTAAGGGTATATCCACGATTTCGAGAATTGCTAAACAAACCCTCTCCAACCCTGTGGCAAAATTTATTAGAGTCCTTCCATAGTTAGTTTGCCCAGCATGACCGCAACTATTCCCAATCTCCCCAGTCTCTACGACCCCTTTTCCACTGAAGCCAAGTGGCAAAAATTCTGGGAAGACAACCAAGTTTACAAAGCTGACCCCAACAAAGGCGGCGAACCCTACTGCATCGTCATTCCACCGCCGAATGTCACTGGCAGTTTGCACATGGGTCACGCTTTTGAAAGTGCGTTGATTGATACCCTCGTGCGCTACCACCGGATGCAGGGACGCAATACCCTATGGCTACCCGGAACTGACCACGCCAGCATTGCTGTGCATAGTATGCTGGAAAAGCAACTCAAAAAAGAGGGTAAGACTCGCTACGAATTGGGGCGCGAGAAATTCCTAGAACGCGCTTGGCAATGGAAGGCGGAGTCTGAGGGAACGATTCTGAATCAGCTACGGCGCTTGGGTGTCTCGGTGGATTGGTCACGGGAAAGGTTTACCCTGGATGAGGGTTTATCTAAGGCTGTTGTGGAGGCGTTTACTCGCCTTTACGAGGAAGGCTTAATTTATCGTGGTGAATATTTAGTTAACTGGTGTCCTGCTTCTCAGTCGGCTGTGTCTGATGTAGAAGTTGAAAATCAAGAGGTGAATGGAAATCTCTGGCACTTCCGCTATCCCCTCGCCGATGGTTCCGGTTTTGTAGAGGTGGCGACAACTCGACCAGAAACGATGCTGGGTGATACGGCTGTAGCAGTTAATCCCAATGACGATCGCTACAAACATCTCATTGGTAAAACTGTAACTCTGCCAATTCTACAACGAGAAATTCCGATCATTGGCGATGAATATGTTGACCCCACTTTCGGCACGGGTTGCGTGAAAATAACTCCCGCCCATGACCTGAACGATTTTGACATGGGTAAGCGTCACAATCTGCCGTTCATCAACATTATGAACAAAGACGGCACTCTCAACGCCAACGCTGGGGAGTTTCAAGGACAAGACCGCTTTGTTGCTAGAAAGAATGTGGTTTCTCGCCTAGAAGCAGATGGCTTTTTGGTGAAGATAGAAGATTATAAGCATACCGTTCCCTACAGCGATCGCGGTAAAGTACCTATTGAACCCCTCCTCTCGACTCAGTGGTTCGTCAAAATTCGTCCCTTAGCTGACAACACTCTCGAATTCCTCGACCAGCAAACTTCTCCAGAGTTTGTCCCCCAACGCTGGACAAAGGTTTATCGTGATTGGCTAGTAAAACTCACTGATTGGTGTATCTCTCGTCAGTTATGGTGGGGACATCAAATTCCTGCTTGGTACGCTGTTAGTGAAACAGATGGGCAAATTACTGATAACACGCCGTTTGTGGTGGCAAAATCGGAAACCGAAGCTTGGGAAAAAGCTAAATCACAATTTGGCGAAAATGTCAAGTTAGAACAAGACCCAGATGTGCTAGATACTTGGTTTTCTTCTGGACTCTGGCCGTTTTCAACTTTGGGCTGGCCAGAACAAACTCAAGATTTAGCAACTTACTACCCGACTACCACTTTGGTGACAGGCTTTGACATCATCTTTTTCTGGGTAGCCAGAATGACCATGATGGCTGGGCATTTTACGCAGCAAATGCCTTTCCAAACAGTTTACATTCATGGTTTGGTGCTGGATGAAAAAGGTCAGAAGATGTCAAAGACCAAAGGTAATGGCATTGACCCATTGTTATTAATTGACAAATATGGTACTGATGCCCTGCGGTATACCTTAATTAGGGAAGTGGCTGGTGCTGGTCAAGATATCCGCTTAGAATACGATCGCAAAAAGGATGAATCGGCATCAGTTGAGGCATCCCGCAACTTTGCAAACAAGTTGTGGAATGCTGCCCGCTTTGTGATGATGAATTTGGATGGACAAACGCCGCAACAATTGGGGAATCCAGTAGCCACAGAATTGAGCGATCGCTGGATTATCTCGCGGTATCATCAAGTTATCAAACAAACCACCAATTACATCGATAATTACGGTTTAGGGGAAGCAGCCAAAGGACTCTACGAATTCATCTGGGGTGATTTCTGCGATCAATATATTGAACTGGTGAAATCCAGATTGCAAGCAGATGCCGATCCAGTATCGCGGCGGGTAGCACAGCAAACTCTCGGCTACATATTGGAAGGAATTTTAAAACTGCTTCATCCGTTGATGCCTCATATTACCGAAGAAATTTGGCAGACTCTCACCCAACAACCAGCAGATTCACCGCAAACTTTACCGTTACAAATATATCCCCAGGTAGATGCGAACCTAATTGATCCAGCTTTGGAAGAACAGTTTGAATTGCTGATTGGTACTATCCGCACAATTCGGAATTTGCGAGCTGAGGCGGATATTAAGCCAGGGGTAAAAGTGACAGCGAATTTGCAAACTGAAAGCGAAAAAGAGCGGGAAGTTCTCACTGCTGGACAGTCTTATATTAAAGATTTGGCGAAGGTTGAGACTTTAACTATTACCGACAAGCAAGAAAACCAAACTGTTGCTGTTAAAAAACCTCAGAGGGGTTTGAAGACAATTGGCTTAATTATCGTGGCTATTGTCTTTGGTAGATTGGGTTTAGCTGCGGGAAATGCTATTGATGATATTCCCATCGTCGGAACTTTCTTTGAACTAGTTGGTTTTGGTTACACAGCGTGGTTTGTTAGCCAAAATTTACTCACTGCTGAAGCGAGACTTAGGTTATGGAGCCGATTTTTCCCGCAGAGTGAATTACAACAGCCACAAGAATCAGAAAATGCGATCGCAGGTGTAATTGGTACAATACAGGTGCTAATTCCTCTAAGCGGTGTGGTAGATATTGAAGCTGTACGTGCCAAGCTAGAAAAAAGCTTGAGTAAAGCTGAAGCCGAAGTTCAATCCCTGAGTACCAGATTAAACAATCCTAGTTTCATAGATAGAGCTAGAGCTGATGTGGTACAGGGAGCGCGGGATGCCTTAGCAGAAGCACAGAAGCAAGCTGAAATTTTGCGCGATCGTCTGAAGGGATTGTCGTAGCGATCGCCTGCGTGGCTTAGGATAACTGTAATGGGTAATCGGATTATTAATTCCCAATTACCCATTACCAATTAACAAGATCCAAATCTAAATTCTGGGACTTATTATTTTATTAAATTTTTTTAATTTTTAATTTTTAATTGGAGCGAAGCGACCCTCATGCTATATCTAGCCCAGGTGCGTAAAAATGATTTTTTAGACCAGCACCAGTTACGCTTGTTGGCGCGTCAAGAAGCTGATAACTTGTGGGCGATAATTCCCGAAGAGGCTTTCATTCTGCTAGGGAAGGGAAAAGTTATGAGTGAAAACTTGCTTGTTTTAGTAGAACTTTCCTCTACAGGCGACATTGAAAGAATAGAAGACGCTACCAACTGGGTACTCCATCTGGTACAAAACTACCTCACTATTGGTATTACCCCAGAATTTTTGCAGCACGAAGCCGAGCGAGCAGAACATTGGCGACAATCCTTGACGTTACAAAACCAAGACTTAGCGCGGCGTTCCTTAGAATTGGAAGCTCGTCGTGAACAAATTCAAGCCCTAGAAGAAAACCTCAAACGTGAGAAAAATGGTTATCCCCAAGAGGAAAGTTAAAAGTTTGCAATTGTATTGCCCATAAAGTTTTTGAAGGTAGAAAAAGCTTACTCGTCCGTGAAATACTTGTTTGAGACGAATAAAGCAACATTATAAACACCACTGTGACACTAAGAGTCTGGATGCAGAAACCCAGACCTCAACAAAGTAGGTCTGGGCAGTTCAATACTCACAATAAATGGCGTGAATTAGGCAAAAACAAAACTGGTATTAACATCTACATCAGTAACACCATTGAGAATAGCAAGAGTTTCACCACCAAAGGCAATTGCGGTATTACTTCCTACTGTGTTCAACGCTATAGTATTAGCGTTAATACCCAAGCTAGCACTACCGAGGATCCCGATGACATCACTACCCTTTTCAAAATCGAGAATTGTATTGGCAGCCTCTGGCAATTCACTGCTGACAATCCAAAACTGATCTTTACCTTTGCCACCAGAAATTAGATTATCGCCCCCGAACTGGACGTAGAGTTTGTCATCACCGTCACCACCAAGGGCACGATCATCTTTACCCAGGTAGAATACATCATTACCAGCACCACCGGATAGGCGATTATCGCCTTTGCCATCAGTAGCATCAAAAACGTCATTACCATCACCACCAAAAGCGCGATCGCCCTTGTTGACATAGATCACATCATCGCCACTACCTAAACTGATCCGGTTACTACCAGCGATTGATGAAGAAACTGTTTGTGTATCAACCTCGTCATTCCCTGCACCAGCAAATACGGAGTCATTGATACCGTCAAAAGTTGCATCACCTGCTATTAACTGGTCACCTTGAGAAGTCCCAGATACTAATTTAGTTTCTTGTTGTGCTGCTGCCTCTTCTGCTGTTACACCAAACATCGTCTGGTACATGAGGTTGTATATCTCGGTGTTATCTAAGGTACTGGGCAGTTGGTCAGCATTCATCCCGTAAGCTTTAGAAACAATGCTACCAGGGAAATCAGGAGTACCGACCCAAGCAACACCAAAGTTGCCCATCGGGCCATCTATACTATCCTCAGCTTGAAAAGGTTTCCAAGGAGCCTGTTCGCTGGCTGTGCTACCATTAACACCATCTAAGAAGTTCTGAGTTGTGTTAGTTGTTGTTGGGTTAACGTTGATAAAGGGAACAGTAGGTTCACTATCTGCCAGAGGAGGGTTATCAGTGGAGTTCCCTGGAGGACGAGTATAGGGAGTATATTGAAACACCTGCAAGCCACCTGCATCGCTGTCTGCGGCGGTAACTACTAAAGTGTTGGGGTCTTTGGTATCAACATAATCCTTCGCTACACCAATTGCCGCATCAGCTCGGCGTACAGCTTCAATCGTACCCGCAGCGTTATTGTTATTAGCAAAGTTGTCGCTGCCCTCTTCTTCTACCACAGCAAAGAAGCCATCTGGATCTTTGTTGATGATTTTCAAAGATGCATCTAGCATCTCGGCTACTGTAGGAGCCGTTGCCACATAGAGTGGCAGAGGATTTTCGCTATTTAGACCTAGTTCCTCTTCAGTGCGATCGTCGAAGGTGTCAGTCGCCGCAAACACGCCCAACAATTTCTGTGGCGGGTTATCGCTGTTGACCACCTGGTTCATTTGTTCCTCAGTATAGACCACGCTATAACCTAAGGACTTCGCCAACTCAATCAAGTTAGTGGTTGGGCGGCGCTCTGGACGGCTTTCCGAAGCATCAATTTCAGAGGTGACGTGGAATCCAGTAGTTCCCTGCGGCAGCATATATAACTCACCACCGCCCATGATCACATCTGTACCAGAGCGAATTACCTGCTCAATGATTTCGGCGTACTTATCCCGTGCCCGAATGTCGTCACCTAATCGGTTGGTGGTTTCAGCTGCAAAGGCAGCAGTTCCAGGCTCTGCCAACTGACCAGACTGGATTAGTGCAGTAGCTTTTCCAGCCTCAATAGCTTCTTCTAGGATAGTGTAGCCAGTTTTGCCAGAAGCGGGGGTAACAAGAGATTGATCTTCATTCAGACCAAAAGATTCATTAAAGACCTTGACTCCATTAGCATGAGTGACTGCCCCAGCATTTGATGTACCCGTTAACTGGTTTTCCATGTGTCCCAGATAGACCCCGGCATTCGACATTTCGTCCCAATTAAGCCTGCCATCTGGGCCCTTGTCAACATTGCGTAGCGCCATGTAATGGGAAGGGCTAGTGCCATCTGGGTGAATGAAGATGACATTGCCAGTGTCTTTAGTAGCTTCAGGCGCGGGTGTCGGCGCAGGATTTCGAGATGGTAATTCTGTCTCAAACAGAGTCTCATACATCAACTCGTACATCCCCGTGTTGTCCACTGTCGCAGGCAGTTTGTCTGCGTTCAAACCTTGAGCTTTTGAGACGATAGAACCGCTAAAGTCGGGCGTACCTGCCCAGCCAATTCCGAAGTTAAAGACATCTCCGTTAGCATCTGGTGCAGCGACAAAAGGTAGGGTATCCGCCCCAGTTTGACCATCTAAGGGAACAGGACGTGGTTCTGTGGTGGGGTTGTTGTTGATAGTACCTACTGGCTCATCGGGAGTAAGGGGGTCAATCACTTGTAAACCACCCGCATCGCTGTCAGCAGCAGTTAAGAGTAAGGTATTCGAGTATTTATCAACAAAGTCTAGTGCGACACCAATCGCTGCATCTGCTCGACGCACACCTTCTAGAGTACCAGCAGCATTATTATTGTTGCCGAAGTTGTCGCTTCCTTCCTCTTCAACGATCGCAATAGAGCCATTGTTGAAGTTAGGGTGCTTTTCCATCAACTTTTGGGTGACTTCCAGCATTTCGGCGATCGTCGGTGCTGTTTCATTATAAAGAGGTAGTCCCCGCTCAGTTAAGACTTCTTCTGGGCGATCGTTGAAGGTATGGATAGGAGCAAATACGCCCAGCACTTTCGTTGGTGGCGTAGAATATTTTGCTGGGTCAAGTAGGTCTTTGAGTTGTTGCTCGTTATAAACAACTGTGTAGCCCTTGCTTTTAGCCAGTTCAATCAAGTTTTCACTGGGGCGTTGGATAGGATTAGTGCTGAGAGCATCTAGTTCGGCTGCTGTACCGTGAAAGCCATCAGTACCTATAGGTAAGAGGGTAAGTTCACCACCGCCCAAAATAAAGTCAACTCCAGACTCGATCACCTGCTTGGCAATCTCAGCTGTTTGCTGACGAGGCGGAATTCGCTCTCCATCGACAACTAGTTCACCCACTTGAGCAACGAATGCAGCTGTACCCGGCTCATATATGGCACCAGACTGAACCAGCGCTGTCACCTTATTTGCAGCAACTGCTTCCTGCACGATTGTCTTACCAGTGTTGCCAGATAAGGAAGCAACTGACGAACCATCGGCGTTTAAGCCAAAGGATTCTGCATAGACCTTGGCACCCGTTGCATGGGTAACAGCACCAGCATTGGATGTTCCACCCAGCTGGTCTTCCATATGACCCAGATAAACCCCAGCATGAGCTAGATTGTCCCAGTTCAAACGTCCGTCGGGGCCTTTATCTACAAACCTTGCGAACGCATAATGAGATGGACTGGTTCCATCTGGATGGAGGAAAATTACGTGATTACCAGTTGCCATAAAACTTGTGAGTTGTTCTGAATAAGTTGGGTTTCGACAGTTCTTTTTAGAAGACTAGAGTTCTTTCACGCTCCAGCCTGCAACACAGGCTAGTCCAATACCGTTAATCAGATTTGCCGGAACTTGCAATCGATAGTAGTCAAGTACAGTTTGCTTAAAGTTAATAACTTTAAGGTTAAGAAGTGGATAAATGTCGTTTAATTTTAATTCAAAATAATTAGTTACATTGACAAATGGCACTAAGAAAAGCTATTAGCTGTACTGAATAAAAACTACAGCATTGTTATTCCTGGTTTTTGCACAGGGCGAGTTAGTTTAATAACTACTCTACTTAGATATAACAACTTATTCTACTCTGGAGATTGTTGGGCTTTACGGTCAGAGATGGGGTGTTGAGCCAGATTTCAGACATCTGAAAACTACTCTAGGGATGGATGTTTTACGATGTAAAACTCCTTCAATGGTACGCAAATAAATGTATGTTTATTTGCTTGCGTACAATCTACTTCGTGGTGTGATGTGGTTGCAAGGTACTTGCCATCATTTATAACTTTATTACCCAATTTTTAGCTGTTTCTTCAACAAAACTTCACTGGGTTTATGGCACTTTATTTAAAGTCAAGGTAGCGTCGAATAAACAGGAGAGTGTTATGGCTCCGTTTCAAACTACACGACGACGGTTTATTCAACTAGCTGGAGGAGCAAGTTTTCTGGCTCTCTTGGGCTGCAATCGACAGGAGCAAGAAATGCTGACACTATATACTTTTGGGGACTCAATTTTAGATTGCGGACGATATAACGAGTTTGGGGTTCATCCCGGACAACTCCTTGTCCAGAATGACGATCGCCTGTTTCCGGAGTTTCAAGGTCAAGACCTGAAATCACGCCAACCTGCTCGTCTCGAACATCGCGCCCGTGATGGTGCGACGGTTGATTCAATGCTTGCTCAGGTGCAAGGATTGCGAGTGGAAGGAAAGGCAATTGCACTCATCACTATCGGTGGTAACGATTTACTACGGGGATTAATTCGAGATTCCGGTGCAGGAATCACAACCTTTGCCAATACCCTCGATACATTTGTGCAGAATTTACCAATCCGTCCTGTTCTGCTAGGTAATGTGTACGATCCAACCTTGGGGGATGATAGGCGCAATTTCTTGGGTGTTGAACCGGCGATCGCTCGCAAGAACCTCCAGCGCATGAACACTGCAATTCAAGAAATTGCCAATCGTTATGGACAGTTGGTTGATCTCCATGCTCACTTCCTAAAGGGCGATCCATCCTGGTTCACAGCGATGATCGAGCCAAGTCTGCGGGGTGCATCGGAAGTAAGACGGGTTTTTCTCCCCTATATTGTCGGTAAATAGGGATACTTTTATCTTGTGACGATATTAACAATTGGACATTCCCTTCTGCCTCCTGCCCTCTGCCTTTCTTGATAAAAATAACCAACAACTAACTAACAACTACTGATTCTGGTTTAGCAGTTGCCTGGGTACGACGCTCTTTCAAGTAAGAGAAAAATTCCCGCCCCTCACGTAGGCGGCGCACTAACATTTGAGGATCACTGAGCATTTCACTGACAATTGGAATAATTGCTCTAGGACGGAAGTAGAACTTACGATACATCCTCTCAACTGCATCTTCAATCTCAGTACTGGAGAGATTTGGATATTGCAATGTGGACATTTGAATTCCTGAATTGGCAACTAAGGAATTGTTGCTAAACCAATTATTTTCCTGTGCTTGGCGATAAAGTTCTGTTCCAGGATAGGGGGCTGCGATGGAAACCTGAATTGTATGAGGACTAATATCGCAAGCAAAGCGCACCGTTTCTTCAATTGTTTTTTGGGTTTCGTCGGGTAAACCAATGATAAAAGTGCCGTGTACGGTAATGCCAAGTTTATGACAATTTTCCATAAACTTCCGTGCGACTTCTAGCTTAATTCCTTTCTTAATCCCATCCAAAATTTGCTGATTGCCAGATTCAAATCCTACTAATAGTAGGCGTAAGCCATTATTGCGTAGTTGTTTGAGGGTGTCATAGTCGAGATTGGCCCGGGCGTTGCAACTCCATGTCAGTTTAAGTCGTTGCATATGTTCGCTAATTGCGATCGCTCGATGTTTATCTATAGTAAAGGTGTCGTCATCAAACATATATTCTCGCACCTTGTCACCGAAAATCGCTTTGGCTTCTTCCATTTCGCGCCCAACTGCTTCTGGGCTTTTAGTACGATACAAGTGTCCACCAATTGTTTGCGGCCAAAGGCAGAAGGTACATTTTGCCGGACAGCCCCGCCCAGTGTAAAAGGAAATGTATGGATGCAGTAAGTAGCCAATAAAGTATTTTGTAATATCTAAATCACGGTGATAAACCGGCAATACACTAGGCATCGAATCCCAATCATAAATCAAAGAGCGGTCTTGATTATGATGTATATTACCCTGGCGATCGCGGTAGCTTAAACCTGTGATTTCTTCCCAATTTTTACCTTCTGCTATTTCTTTGCAGGTATAGTCGAATTCGTGACGACATACAAAGTCAATGATTGGGTTTTCAACCAGCGTCTGCTCTGGTAATACTGCTACATGCGCTCCAATCAAGCCAATCTTGACATTCGGGTTTTGAGCCTTGATTGTTTGGGCACACTTTACATCATTAGGCAACGAAGGCGTGCTGGTGTGCATGATAATTAGCTCGTAATCTTGAGCAATTTCGATGACATCTTCTACTGTTTGATCGTGTGGGGGGGCATCTACAAGCTTACTACCAGGCACGAGGGCTGCAGGTTGCGCCAGCCATGTAGGATACCAGAAGGAAGTAATTTCGCGCTTGGCTTGGTATCTCGAACCTGCACCGCCATCAAACCCATCGAAGGAAGGAGGGCTGAGAAACAAAGTTTTTTTCACAGGTATATTCTCTTTTGGAGGTTTTAACTGATACTTTTTTAGGATAAGACCTAAAGGGCAGCAGATGCGATCGCAGGCCTAAATCATTTATTAAATTTTCTATTTCTCTCTTTAGGGAAAAATATTTTTTAATCGTAGACGCATAGCGGCTTCCCGCAGGGTACCGCTTGGTTTATCTTTTTTTGCTTTTTAGCAAAATGATATTTTGACAGTTAACTACGAACTTTGGTAAGGACTTTTTGAGAGTAGAATGAAGCTGATTCTTCGTTTTTTGCACAATCCTGGGCAAATTTAATTAAATGATGTCCAACAAGTCCAACGTGAATCAAGTTTTCAATATTACCTGCTTTTAGTGCTGGTTTGGCCATTTCCCAGAAAGTCTGACGATAGTTACTAAATATGCCTATCCGCAGCAAAATATTAGCTAAATAAGTTAAACCTTTGCGAATGTTAGCCGCAGAAGTGCGAGATGGGCTGTTAGGAACTTCGATGCGATTTGGATAAGTATGTTCCATGTTGTAGGCAAACCGCTCATATAAAAATTCCGGCTCATAAGCTGTTGTAATGCAGCGCCGCCACATCTCAACAACTTGCTCGTAAGGCATCAAAAATTCAACATTTGATTCGCGGCTTTCATCAAAAACAAGTCTTCCTTCTGCTTCTAACCTCCGCCATAAAGGAGTTCTAGGTAGGGCATGAAGTAGGTTAATTGTCAACATGGGAATTTGCGATGCCCGAATAAATTCGATAATTCGGTCTGCTGTCTCTGGTGTATCTGTATCTAACCCGATGATGATTCCTGATACTACTTCCATGCCATAGCTATTTAAGACTTGAATTGCTTTTAAGATTGGCATACTTAGATTTTGGTCTTTGGAAATAGCATGGAGAGCATCTGGTTCTGGTGTTTCGATACCGCAAAAGATTGTGCAGAAATAAGCTTCGCGCATCATCTCCAGCAGTTTTGGGCTTTGAGCTAAGTTGAGCGTTGCTTCACAGGCAAACTGGATGGGGTAGCCATTGCGTTTTTGCCAGTCAATCAGGTGAGGAAGCAACTTCATGGCAGCGCGGCGATCGCCAACAAAATTATCATCGACAAAGTACACTGCTCCCAGATTGCCAGATTGTCGCATGGCATCTAACTCGGCAACTACTTGCTCTGGTGTTTTCATTCGGGGATTGTTGCCATAGAGTTCGGGAATATCACAAAACTCACAGTGATAAGGGCAACCACTAGAAAACTGCACATTTGCCAGAAAATAATCATTGATATTCAGCAAATGATAAGCCGGGGTGGGAAACTCTGTTAGGGGTAGACGTTCCTTGGTTTCAAAGCGAATTTGCGCTTGGGGACGTTCCGAGTTTTGGTCTAGATACTCGATCATGCGATCGCTTGCATCTCCCAACTCACCCAAATGTAAAATGTCAAACTCAGGATAATATTCTGGGCAACCAGATACCGAGGGGCCACCTACAACTGTAATTTTCCCTGCTCTATGGGCAAGTTCATTAATTTGATTAATCTGTGGTTTTTGGATATGCATTCCACTCACAATCACCACATCAGCCCATTGGTAATCATCCCTGGTAGCTAAACGCACATTTTCATCAATAAAACGGACTTCCCACTCTTTTGGTAAATAGGAAGCCACGATTAAAATCCCTTGAGGAGGCATAAAAGCCTTAACACCCATAAGTGGATAGGCGTGGTGAAAAGTGCCAAACGAACGGCTGTACCTGGGAAAGATGCAGAGTACCCGTCGATGATGATGCGGAACGTAGCTTGTTTTCTTAGTAGTAGCAGATGGTTGTAAAGTTTCTCCTACAGGAATTGAGTTCTTGGAAGACTTTATAATATCAGTCATCGTAATTCTCAGTAGTTAAATAGACATTACCTTGGCAGCATCAGTTGTTATTGGCATCACTTTACCTTCTTTTGTCAACTTTAGTTGCCGCCCTCGCCATTCAAATGTATTGTTAACCCAGCAATAATACCAGAGAACAAAGCTGATCAAGTCTCGAATAAGGATTAGCCAGAGTAATTTTTTGGCAACCGCATCGTTAAGAACCTTGACTGCAACGAACCAGCCCATAAATAACCGCATCATCCAGGTGATGACTAATATAGCCCAAGCAAAAATTGACCCTCCCGTAGTAATTAACAACAACAGACTGGTAAATGTGCCATAGGTGAAAATCAGCCCTAAATATCCCCAGGGACGAGAAACTCGTGTACACAGCAACCAGCGTATCTGCCGCTGAATTAAATCAACGAAACTGTTTGTGCCGATCGCATGGTCAATCACATAATCAGAAAGTACTACTTTATACCCAGCTTGGGCAGGCAGATAACCGAGTTGATAATCATCTGCCAGATAATCAGCAATAGCTGGAAATCCACCAATTGCTTCGAGTACAGTTCTGCGGATGGCAATAGTTGGCCCCAAAGCAAACTCAATTTTGTGCAACTTATTAGCAACTAAAACGCCAGCAAGATACTCAGTTGAAATCCCAATCCCTTCCAGATTTGCCACCCATCCTTGTGTCAACGGACGGTAAAGGCAGGTAACGACTCCGACATCAGGATCGTGCATCGGCCCAATTACTCTTCGTAAGTAGTCTGGGCCGACTCGAACATCGCTATCTGCTAAAAGTAAGATGGAATATTTAGCTTTGGATTCGGCATTGGCGAGATTGCAAACTTTGAAGTTATTACCAATTGTGTGTTCGCTAATTACCAATTGCAAATCCAACTCTGGAAAGTCTTGGATAATTTGCCGCACCACTGCGATGCCAGGATCATTGGCATCGCGAACGCTAAAGATAATTTGGTACTGTGGATAGTCTTGGCGACAAAAAGAAGCAAAATTTTCGTAGGCTTGCTCATCAAGCCCGCAAATTGGCTTCAAAATAGTAATAGCTGGATGAAAATCGGGAGCAATAGGATTTTGATGGTTCAAAAAGGCGATCGCTGCATAAATCCCGTAAGCATAAAACCAAATTGCTGATAAAGACAAAAGTAACAGCAGCAAATAAATATAAGTCTTTAAAGAACCAAAGTCCCAAATTTGCATTTTCCATGCTTCTCTAAATTTACTGTTTTTCCTTTGTATTCTAGTGGTTCAAGAATAAATTTTGTTTTACCACAAAGCCACAAAGGAAACTTTTGTTAGTAGAAAATACTTACTAAATGTATGTTCTCTGTGAAAATATTATTATCTAAACTACTCCCACACTCTTTAGAACCCATTAAATTTGTTTGCTCGCAATTATGAACCTGATCTATTTTCTTTTGCGTTCTTCGTGGGGGATGGTAGCGATCGCGATCGCTACTGGATTCCTGAGTGGCGGTAGTAGTGCTGGCTTGATTGCCTTAATTAGTCGTGCTGCAAGTAGTAGTAGTGTTTCACGGCTCACGTCCATAACTTGGGGTTTTGCGGGGCTGGCTATAGTTGCACTGATTACCAGTATCATTTCCCAAGTGATGCTGATCCGCCTTTCTCAGAATGCAGTTTTGCAATTACGGATGCGTTTAAGCCGCCAAATTCTTGCTTCTGAGTTAAGCCATCTGGAACGCTTGGGGAATCCTCGATTATTGGCAACTTTAACAGAAGATATTCAGGCGGTTGCTAATGCTGTTTATCAAATGCCTTTCATTTTTATTAATCTAGCGATCGTCCTGGGTTGTATAGCCTACATAACTTGGCTTTCTTGGTTAGTGCTGCTGATGGTTTGTGTAATTTCAGTAGTAGCGATCAGTAGTTGCCAGTGGTTATTAAATAGAGGTGGGAAATTGCTGGCCCTAGCTCGTGAAGATGAAGATCAGCTATTTAAACATTTTCGCACCATTACCGAAGGAGTTAAGGAACTCAAACTAAATTACAAGCGACGGCAAGATTTTTTAGAATCAAAACTGCAATCAACTGCTAACGAATTCCGTCATCACAATGTTAATGGCCTAACCCTTTTTGCTACAACTTCAAGCTGGGGTCAACTCGTATTCTTTTTTGCTATTGGGTTTGTAATATTTGCGCTACCGAATCTGCTTACCATTAACGCTGAAACTCTCTCTGGCTACATTTTGACTTTTACTTACTTGGTGTTACCAATGGATAACATCATCAGTAAACTTCCCCTATTAAGTAAAGCCAGCATTGCCTTGCAAAAAATCGAGTCGCTGGGTTTATCTCTAGCTAGTCGAACTGAAATATCGACTGTTCCACCTGTCCTTAAATCTAACTGGCACAGCTTAAGGTTTAACAGTGTTGCCCACACTTATTATACAGATCAAGAAGACAATAGCTTTATCTTTGGCCCCATAAACCTGACATTGTATCCTCAAGAATTAGTCTTTATTGTCGGCGGGAATGGTAGTGGTAAATCTACATTAGCTAAACTAATTACTGGACTTTACATCCCAGAACACGGCGAAATTTGGTTTGACAACGAGTTAATTAACGAACAAAATCGAGAATGGTATCGCCAGCATTTTTCCGTAGTATTTTCCGATTTTTATTTATTTGAAGAACTTTTAGGATTCAAAAATTCTGACTTGGATAGTCAAGCTACAAAATATTTAAAACAACTGCAACTAGACCATAAAGTTAAAGTTGAAAATGGGCAACTTTCCACCACAGCACTTTCTCAGGGACAACGGAAACGGCTGGCTTTGCTCACAGCGTATTTAGAAGATCGACCAATTTATCTATTCGATGAGTGGGCAGCTGATCAAGATCCAGTATTCAAAGAAATATTTTATACGCAGTTACTACCAGAACTGCGATCGCGGGGCAAAACAGTTCTGGTGATTAGCCACGATGATCGCTATTTTCATTTAGCAAACCGAATTATCAAACTTGACTATGGACAAATAGAGTACGACAAGACTTGAAGAGGACAGGGGGAAAGAATTTATCCCCATCTCAATCCAAGCCACGTTATGATATTTTGATCTTTTTTTTGAGCGAATAGGGAAGCGATCGCTAAATTAAGGGACTTCCAAAAAACTGATGCAATAAACCTTGTTCTTTTTTAAGCAGAATTTTACCTATAAAGTTGGTTAAATGTTGGTATTGCTGGTACGATTCTACCTAGCATCAATTTTCGGAAAAAACCTATATTGCACCTTTTCTATGAAAAGAAGACAAATTCTTGGCTTCCTGGGTATAGCAGTTGCAGGCTTGCTCCTAGCAATTGGTTTACCATTGGTTACTCCTTCTGCTGTAATAGGACAGTCAAACACCACCTTACTCGTGTCCGCAGCCGCCAGCTTAAAAGATGCACTAGAAGAAATTAAGCCTTTGTACCAACAAAGTAAATCAAGTACCAAAATTAATTATAACTTTGGCGCTTCTGGAGCCTTGCAGCAACAGATTGAGCAAGGTGCGCCAGCCGATATCTTTATTTCTGCTGCCAAAAAGCAAGTGGATGCCTTAGAAGAAAAAGGATTGCTGCTACCAGGTAGCCGTACTAACCTGGCAAATAACAGTCTAGTCTTGATTGTGGCTCAGGATGTTGTTGGCATCAGTAGCTTCTACAATTTAACAGATAGCAAGATTAAAAAAATTGCGATCGGTGAACCCAGGAGTGTGCCCGCAGGCCAATATGGAGAACAAGTCTTAAAAAATTTGAAACTTTATGATCAAGTCAAGTCCAAATTGGTCTTTGCTAACAATGTGCGTCAAGTTTTGGCAGCAGTAGAAAGCGGTAATGCCCAAGCGGGTATAGTTTATGCAACTGATGCGAAAATCTCCAACAAGGTAAAAGTTGTAATCACTGCTGAAAAGAAGTTTCACTCACCGATTATCTATCCAGTGGCAGTAATTAAAGGCAGTAAAAATATTTCCGCAGCCAAAGAATTTGTCCAGTTTTTATCTGACAGTCAAGCTAAGACTGTACTCAGAAAATATGGATTTATTGTGCCTTGAAGATGAATGCAGATAACAAGGGGAAGAAGGCAGGGCCTGCCCCTTATCTGCTTAATTGGGGTTTAAGAAGCTGTGGACTGTAACTTTTCTAGTCGTGCCAGCACTTCTGAACTATGAATGTTTGGGTTAACCTTCACAAAAGTCTCGCGCAAGACACCCTGAGGATCGATGATAAAACTGTGACGCATTGATAAAGAGCCGAGCCACGAACCGTAAGCTTTACTCACTGAACCATCAGTGTCAGCCAACAGTGGGAATTTTAGCCCCTCTGAATCACAAAATTCGGCGTGAGAATCAATATCATCAGCACTTACGCCAATAATTTGGGCATTTTTTTCGAGGTATTGGGGTAAGTCTTGCTGAAAGCGGCGAGCCTCTATAGTACAACCAGAGGTAAAGTCTTTTGGATAAAAGTAGAGGACTAGCCACTTACCCCGCAAGTCAGAGAGGGAAATTTTACCATCACCTGTATTGGTTGGCAAAGTAAACTCTGGTGCGAGTTGATTAATTACAGGAAGTTTACCACCAAGAGCATCAGCAGCAGGGGTAAAATTCAGCCAGCTGATGAGAGAAATGCAGCTGGCAAATAATATGCTTAAAAAAGTGCGGCGGGAAATCATGGTGCAAACCAGAATTACAACTTTACACAAGTTTACAATTCTTAGTTGCTGCTAATCTCACTCTGACTGAGATTCGGATGGAGTATCTGTGCTTTCGATGTATTGGCTATCTAAGAGAAAAGCTCCCCTAGTAAAGCGAATACCCCAATATCCACCGGGACGGCGGTCAATAACTATACCCTCTTCGCCAATGTGAATTACATCGGGGGGGCGCAGCATGGGCATAGGTTCAGCAGTTTTGACGTAGGGTGGTAGTGCCACAAGCCGGACTTTACTACCAATTGCGAATTCTTTAGACATTTTAATCAAGCTAGGAGTTTTGATTAACTCATAACTCATAACTATCTTGAAAGTCTACTAAATGGAGCATGGGAATAAATAGGGAAAGGGAAAGGGGAAAAACTTCATCCCCTTTCCGCATCTTCTGCAAGAAGTCTATAAATTTTTAATTATGGAAAACTTTTGAAAAATTATTATTGGGGATTGCCTTGTTGACGGCGCAAAGGAGCATTTTGGCGATATTGCTCGAATTTTTGTCGCTGTTCGGGGGTCAAGACTGCTTGAATCTGTTGTTTCTCAGACTCCCGGATTTGTCGGATTTGGGTTTTTTGTGCTTCACTCAGATTTAAGTCAGCATAACCACCCTTTCCTCGACGTTGGCCTGGTTGCCGTTGACCTTGGCCAGCTTGCCGTTGAGCCTGACGTGCTTGTTTCGCTGCCTCTAACTTGGCCTTTTGTTCTGGGGTGAAAACTGCCTCCATTTTGGTGCGGCTATCGCGGCGAATTGCCTGAATTTGGTTTTTTTGAGCATCTGTTAGACCCAAGTCTTTCCACATACCCCTTCCTTTTTGTGGAGTTTGTGCAAGTAACACAGGTGAAGGAGAGGCTGTTTGGGCGTTAACAGCAAAGGAGGTTGCAGTTAAGGTAAAGGCGATTGCTCCAGCGACTAGCGATAATGCTTTGAGTTTCATTCTTTGTCTGGTGGGTTCTTCCTGGTTCGATGCCACTATCATAAGAACTTCTCTTGAGTAGTTACATGAGGAGAAAGTCATGGTTCTACCCATGACTTTAGTCATGATTGAATTTTGATAAAGATGATTGACAATAAATAGTTAGGAGTTAAAAGTTAAAAGTTAGAAGGTAGGAGTTAGGAATAAGAAGTTTTTTGATTATAGCTAATTTATAAATCCTTGTTTAACCTATTACATAATGTTTTTATATCCTGCATTTACTCTTGATTCTTTACTCAGCAAAAATTTGAGATAGCGGAAGCTGCCATTTCAATTTTTAAAACTCCTAAACCTTAACTATTAACTCATTTACAACTGGAGCGAAGCGGCTGATGAGTCGTCCAATTCAAATTAAGAAACATCCTTTTCCGTCTCTACTTTATCTGGAGTGGATACTACTGTCGATCACTGCTTTGATAGCAGTTATACCACCCCCGTTACGGCGATTTCGCCCAAAATTTCCAGAACTAACAATTTGTGGTTTATTTCCAGACTTATCAATTTGTAATTTATTGCCAGAACTGTCAATTTATAGTCTGATTGTTTTTGCACTAATGGGCTTAAAATTACCCACTAGTAGTAATAGGAATAAAATAATATATACAATTTTTGGAATATTATTAATTTTAATTACTGGACTTTTTGGTGAAAGATTCGCCCGCTTATTCCCTTTCCTTTACATAATTTTAGTTACTCGAAGTTGCCTAATATTTAAATTGCCTGGGCGTTTATTCGTTACTAGTTTATCATTTGCATTATTTCTCTTTACTACACAACTCAAATACCAGATGTTCAATTTTCAAGCGTCTCCACAGGCACAAGAGCGTTTTCGATTTCTTAGCTTGAATTGGTCGTTGGTATTTGGCTTAAGTTTAGTTTTTGTGTTGTTGATGATGAATGCAGTATTATCTGAACGGCACAGTCGAGAAAAGCTAGCGATCGCTAATGAAAAACTCCGTCAATATGCCACGCAAATTGAAAATCAAGCTACCTTAGAAGAACGCAACCGCATTGCTCGTGAAATTCATGATTCATTAGGACATTCTCTAACTGCTTTAAATCTACAATTAGAAACTGCTCTAAAATTGTGGCAATCTAACCCAGGTAAAGCTGAAACATTTCTAGCAACAGCAAAGGAATTAGGTTCTAAAGCGCTAAATGATGTCCGTCAGTCTGTTTCTACTATGCGTTCTAATCCTTTACAAGAGCAATCTTTAGAACGTGCGATCGCTAGTCTTGCAGAAAGTTTTCATCGCTCAAATGGCATTTTACCAATTTATCAAATCAACCTGGAATATCCTCTACCACCTGAAATAAACACAGCTATTTACCGGATTACTCAAGAATCTTTGACAAATATATCTAAATATGCTTATGCAACAGAGGTTAAATTAGAACTCGCTACGGCTAGAGGCAATTTGCGATTGATAATTCAAGATAATGGTAAAGGCTTTGATTTAGGGCAGAATACTACTGGTTTTGGACTTCATAGTATGCGCGATCGCACTTTAGCACTTGGAGGCGAGTTTAATATTAATAGCGCTCCTGGTTCTGGTTGCAAAATTACAGTTAATATTCCCTTAACGAGGTTGACATAATGATTAAAGTGCTGCTGGTAGATGATCAAGGTTTAATTCGTCAAGGATTAAGAGTGTTATTAGAATTAGAACCAGATTTAGAGATAGTGGGAGAAGCAGAAAACGGTGAACAGGCAATTAATTTAGTTACTGAATTTCAGCCAGATGTAGTATTGCTAGATATTAGAATGCCTATCATGGATGGAGTTGCAGCTACGCGAGAAATTCAAAAGCGTTTTGCCAAAACTAAAATTTTAGTACTGACGACTTTTGATGATGATGAATATGTATCCGCAGCACTGCAAAATGGGGCAATGGGTTATTTATTGAAAGATACACCTTCAGAAGAATTAGCTGTTGCTATTCGTGCCGTTTATAAAGGATATACTCAATTAGGCCCAGGTATAGTGAAAAAACTATTAACTCAGTTTTCTAATGGTACACCAACCCAGTCACCACCTGTACCGTCTAGTTTAGCTGAACTCACTCCTAGAGAAAAAGAGGTTTTGCGGTTAATAGCTACAGGCGCTAGTAATCGAGAAATTGCTCAGGAACTCTACATTTCTGAGGGAACGGTAAAAAATCATGTTACGAATATTTTAAATCGGTTAAATTTGCGCGATCGCACTCAAGCTGCAATTTGGGCAAATACCTATTTATCCTATTTGAATGAGCAAAATTAAACCAATTCGCAATTCGCAATTTGCAATTCGCAATTTGCAATTCGCAATTACATTTTGTAACAGAGATTTAACCCCGACACAAAACCTGCTGCCTGTAGAGGCAGGGGAATTAAAGCCCCAAACTTTGTTAAATAACTTAAGATTTAAAATTGCAACTATTATCTATATTCGGTAAGTCCTGCTTAAGATGGTGCTGATTGTTTTGAAGCTTTGTTTTTGCCAACACCAATAAAACGTAGATTGTTTAAAGTGTTTTTCCATGTCTAAACATAAAAAAAATAATATTACGTATACATAATATGCATTATTGAATTTTGCCTTGATTTGATGTTGCATTTTCATAAAAACCTGTTACATTACTTTACAGGCAGTTATAACTGTTACAACATAAAAGCTCGGAGTATTATTTATGGCAGACGTTAAGAAGACCACGGCTTCGGTTCCAGAAGATCCTAATGCTTTGCGCTGGGGCTTCACTCCTCAGAGCGAAAATTGGAACGGTCGTTTTGCAATGATTGGTTTTTTATCTGCCGTTGCACTTGAAGTGTTTTCTGGTCAAGGGATTTTACACTTCTGGGGCATTTTATAGATTTAAACGTTTTTACCTTCATTTAGATAATTAGGCAAGGCAGCGATTAGCAAGATCGTCTGCCTTTCCTTTGACAGAAAATTCTCTTACCGTGACGAGCGAAATATTACACGACCGGGAGATTCTTCCTGATTAATTCGCGCATATACTCGAAGACAAGTTAATACTTCACCAGGAATACCACCACAGTCTAGTTGTAAGTCATCCTTGGATGAAGCACAAATATCTGCATAAAGTCCCGATAATTGGCGAATTCGTACTTCATTACCTGCATTAATAGCTTCGTCAGCAACTTTCTTCAAGATGCGCCGTGATTCATGTTGTAGCTTTCCCCACCAAGAATAGCGTTCAGTCGGTGGTACAAATACTAAGGAATGTATCGCTTCGTCCATGTCAATCCAAGCACGGAGAATTGACAGGGGATCAGTGTTTTTCTCAGCTTTTTGGGTGCGTTGGAAGCGATCGCTTAAAGCATCAATATATTGATCGCGCTGTTCTGGTTTGGAGTGTAAGGAAATGACATCAAAGCTAAAAACGCTCTTTAAAGCATGATGTAAATCTGGGTCTATTTCGATAAAATTCATATATAAAAATAGGAATGCTGCTGGTAAATCGGATACATTACCTTGGGCATTTTTAGAGGTTGAGAGTGCCTGTTGATACAAAGTCAATCCCTGAGTTTGAACAGTACCATTAAGGCCGGGGTAGATAATTTCGTCGCGGATAAAGGGAAGTTGATAGAGGTTAGAATTATCTGCGATCGCACCAACTTCTTGGGCTAAATCTAAGGTGCGCGATCGCCAAGTTGCAGCTAAATCTTCTGGTACTCGCAGCAATTTGCGTTGAATCTCATTCCACAAATCAGAGTCTGTTGTGCTTTGGAGTTGGGAATTACCTAGATAATAACTAAGTTCTGAGTCAGAATCGAAAGCTTCCCGGAGGTGATTTAGTTTTAAATCATCTGGCGCATCTTCCCAACTAGTATTTTGCTGTGGAGGTGAAGGTTGCAACAGGTTATGAAGTTCTTGCAGCACCTCATCGCATATTTTAGATCCTGGATCTAGTGGTAGTTCTGTGCGAGCCTGATTTAAAGCCGCCTTTAGTCCATACAAACTAAACCGCAGTAACTGGGCTAACTCCGAGTTTTCTATCTCTAATAATTGACGCAAGTGCTGCATGAATCTCACCTCCAAATATTTTTATAGCGAATTAAACTTGGCAAACCTCTGCGCCCCTTAGCATTTACTCCGCGCCCCTCTGCGTTTAAAAATCTTAATTTTTTTCAACGCAGAGGAACGCAGAGATTTAATACAATTAATGTATGCCGCAAAATGGATCGCGTTCTTTATCAACTTCGTTGGGCTGCAATTCTAATTCAGCAAGATAAACGCATCCCTCTTCTTTGAGGCATTCCTGATTATTTGATGTCCAGTAGGGGATTTCACCGGCGTGCATCCGCAAAATGCCTTGAGCATCGAGAGTTACACGATATTGGCAAGGGTAATCTGTTGTCACATCTGGTTTGCTGAGTGCGCCAATTCTTATCCATTTTTTGCTATTGCTTTCGGCATCTGTTTGATAAATATAAAAAGTGTGTTGTCCAGTTTGCGGGAAGGGAGGTAAGGGATTACTAATTAACCCAATTCCTGGTTCCGTCACGCCATCGCGCAGATAGTGAAATTTTTGGAATAATTTACTACCATCATTTCCTACTTCAAATACAAGATGATAGGCATCTGGTTGATCAACAGTTGCGGACTCAAGAACATTGACGGCAATATCACCATCATTTAAATCTTTATTGAAGCGTTCCACAGCAATATTCCAGTTCAATTTGCCATCAGCAAATAGCGCTGAAGTTTCTGAAACTACTGATTCCAAATCAATGCCAGGAATGTCAATTAAATAATGCGGATTTCCCTGACAAAGCAATACACTAAATTCAAGGGTTTGGTCAATCTCAAACTGGACTTTAATTTTTTTCAAAAACTCTGCTTCTTGCATTCCTAGTTTATTCATGAGGTTTTTGCCGTCGAAGCTACCCCATAGTCGTAAATCTCCATCCTCGTAGTCTTGACGGTAAATAATATTAGTTAATTGGATTCCTTGCCATGCGGTACGAACTTTAGCGACAGTTTCCGAAGGTGCTAGTTGATATAGTTCTTGTCCAGCCTTGAATATGGTTAGTAAATCGTTACTTTGGGTTTTGCGTTTGAAGTTGCAGGGCAAATAATAAAACAGGTTTTTGACATCAATTTCTAGCTGGTTAGCTCCCTTACGCAGCAAGCTTTTGGACTCTTCTGGATCGAATCTTAATCTTCGTAGTTTCTCGGCGTAGCAAGCACCAGCAGAGGTGGCTAATTTGGTAAATTCCAGTACAAAGGTAATTCGTTCTGGATTCCACACAAAATATGGAGATTTACTAAATTCTTGATAGATTTGGCGCTGCACTATATCTAAATTACAAGTTTTTCCAGACAGAATTAACCAATCAACTTTTTGGGAATTCCAAGAATCTTTGGTGATATCATCGGGATGCAAGCGACTTTCCATCAAACCTTTAGCAATACCGATCGCTTCTTTAATTCCTGAAACGGCAGCTCGTTCAAATTGCTGGTTATCTAAGGTAATGCAGATGTTATTTGGATCTTTGACTTGCAATTTAATACCGCTTTGGGTGAGCAGTTCGGAAATTTCTTGCTCAGAAAGCGTGAAGGTTAGTAGAGAATTATCTGCTGGTGGCTTTTGCCCAAGTTTAAGTTTAGCTGCTTCTGCATGATCCCAGAGGATATAAAAGGATTGCAGGCGTTGGGGTGCTTGTTGCCAACGGGTGGGTAATACTTTCTCGGCAGTATCTAAGGCATCTTTGTAAGCAATATCGCCTTCTGGATTCTCTTTATCTAGATATTTTAAAAGACTGCCAGTTTTGAATTTGCCTTGTTCTAAAAAGCGCTCGTTTAACTCAGAGCTAATTAAATCTTCTAGCTTTTCGCTTTCAAGATCACCTATTGTAACTAATGTCAATAAAAAGTCTGCGATCGCAACTTTTAATAATCTATAAATTCGCAGTGTAATTAATTCACCACCTAACTGTAAATGGCCAGATGAACCTAATAGTTTGGGAGTAAGTTTATAGTAACGTCCTCCTAAACCTCGGTCTTCATAATCGGCAAAAGTAGGGGTTTTATCTTCTAAAGTCAGTTCAATTAAAGCTAAGTCTGTGGTTCCCCCGCCAATATCCAAGACAAGAACATTTTGCGACCATTTGTTTCCTGCTTGGCGACAACGAGTTTTGAATGACTCGATGCCAATGTTGAGATTACCACCAAATTCTCGCCATAAAAAGAATATTGCTACAGAAACAGCTTCATCATAAGCAGTTTGCACATCATCGATCCCCAACTGCTCAACCAGTTCCTTAACTTCCTTGCGAACAACTGGTGGGGCGACAGTAGGGTAGGTGACAACTGCTGTTAAAAAATCTCCTTCTGAAAACCTGCGTTGGGCGCGTTGGCGGTAATCTTCAGTTAACTCGATTAAATGCGCCCAAGCAGATTGGATCAGTTCGTTAGCGGTAATTAATTCTTCTTCACCATCCAAAATAACTGGAAACAAACGATCTTGACCAAAATAGCGTTTGGGTGAATGGTGAAATCTGCTGATAATTTCCTTTAAAGAACCGCTTGTACCTTGAGCGATCGCTTTTTTTCGGTTATCTCTAGCTTCCCTTCCCATTCGCAGTTTTAAATCGCTTAACTGCGAAATTTCCGACTCGCTGGGGATTTCCGTATCGCGGCGATCAATATCCAGCACAACTGGGATTAGATTTTGCGATTCTAGCGTAGGGACGCGGAACACCTCATGATAAATTTGGTAAAGTTTTTTGCTGACAGCACGGCGGAATCTCTCGCTGTTTCCTAAAGAAAGTTCAATTTGGCGAAGTGCTTCTAAAAATCGCTCTCTATTGTCACTTTCAAAAACTTCGCTCAATCGGCTGGGTTCTATCTCCAGGTTTCTGCTAATTTCTGCGATAAACTTTTCCCAATCATCAGCGCTGACATCAGGTAAAGCCACTGAAGCAGGAGAACTCAGCCATTGTGATAAGCGATCGCGCAACCGCATTTCTTGTTCTTTGGGTAGAATTTCTGCGATCGGTACTTCAATTGGATCGAAAAGTGTAACTGTGGAATTCGATGTACCAAAATCTAAAGCAAACCATCCTGGAAATCTCTTTTGTGGTTTCTCGCTTGGTTCTCGATCGCTATATTTGTTGAGTTGAAAAGGGTTCATTATAGTATCACTTTCTGTTGTTTGTTTTATAGCTGGCTAAAAACTGTAATGTTGTATCATAAAATTACAAATTTAGAGAATTTTTGGTCTTGTACCATTGATTCTCTTTAGCACTGGCTTTTTTATTTGGCGCAATATCTACGTTGGGCTACGCTTTTATATGAAAGGGCGTAGGCGTAACCCAAACTAGGCGATCGCTATGAAAATTGCAGCAGTTATTAAGTTGATGTTGAAGATTCTTGCTCAGTTGCAAGTCTTACTTGTTCGACTTGTTCGATAGTTAAATCAAGTAACCTTGCAATCTCTTCTATCGAAATACCATAAGCTAAACACCGAGGTATAAGTTCAAGTTTTGCTAGTTCTCGTCCTTGTTTTATTCCTTCTTGTACTCCTTTTTCTCGTATTTTTTCTAGTGCTTGTTTTAGCCCTTCTTGTCGTCCTTCTTCTTTAGCTTCTCGATAAACCCTAGTTTCTTGTAACTTAATTTCAAACATCGCCTCTACCTCTCCACTACTTAAGTTTGCAAATTTATAACCAGTAATTGTTGTGATTACTCAGATGCAAGCTTTACTTGTTCGATGCTTAAATTCAGTAATTTGGCAACCTCTTCCATCGACATACCAAGAGCTAAGAAGTGAGGTACAAGTTCAAGTTTTGCTTGTTCTCGTCCTCGTTGTAGTCCTACTTCTAGCCCTTGTTCTCGTCCTAGTTCCAATCCTTGTTCTAGTCCCTCTTGTTTCGCTTCTTGATAAACTCTAGTTTCTTCTAACTTAACTCCTAACATTGCCTCTACCTCTTCACGACTTAAGTTGGCAAATTTATAAACTGCAATCGTTGTGATTACATCTATTATCTCCTCCTTCGCTAAAACAGTTATCTGTTCTTGTTGCACCCGCTCAATTAAACGTTTCGCTTCTTGCACCATTTGAGTCTCTGAGGCAATAGTCAACTGCATCAAGCTGATACCTACTTTTTGCTCATCAGGACTACCTAACTCATCTAAATAAATCCGTTGTACTTGGGAACTGTTCAGTAACGATCTGTGAATAGTAGTGTTTTCCGGTTCCAAGCTGCGAGACTGTAAAATAATTACCCCGTACCAATCATCGTAAAGCGATGGGTTACGATACATATACAGCATGGATTCGGAGAAAAACCGATGGTACAGTAACTCATCTTTTTGGAATTGTACCTCAGCAAAAAAAATCATCTGAGATGTTGCATCAGGTGGAGGTAAAAATACCCCATCAATCCGAAATGTTGGTTCTTTAACTTCAACAGATTCAAAGCGATAGCTACTAGCTTCGGCTGGTGGCTGTTCTACTAACTCGAAAAACAATCCTGGTACACGCTTGAAAATTGCATAAAAAATCGCATCACGTCTCACAAATACATCCTCATAACCTAGCCGATCGCAATTAGTCACTTTCTGAGTTAGGTTATCTCAAATCATCTAAGTAAGAAACAGCAGCAAGTTCTGAAATAATCTGCAACCAAGTAGGAATTGCGATCTCAGATGGTAATTCTCCAGCCGCTAGATATCTTAGCAAAGTTTCTTTTTTTGAAAGGTTTTGCAAACTAGGAATGATTTGATCTAAAATGCCTTCTAGCTCAGAATTAATTTGCTGATTAACTTCGCTAACATATTGCACAAGGTGAAGACTAGCGCTAGCAGTGATTTCATCTCGCAACCGCACTACTAAAAGTTGATGATTACTCGATCTAGGTAAACCTTGGCTTTTCTCTGGTGCCCAGTCAAAGATTTGACCAACATTGTGTTTATCGTCTTTACGTGCTAAAGGAAAGATAATTTCGGGTGCAACGGTTTTGTCTTTACTAGTGATTTCGGAAATGATTGCTTCTTTCCATTCGTTAGGATCGCATCCTAGTAATAATTTGAAAAAGAGATCAGCATCTTCACAACCAAATTTTTCTTCGATTTCTTGTTCCATATCTGGATGGAAAAATGCCTGCAATTGTTCGCGTTCTGGGGCTACATAATTTGACAATTGATTCAACAAATCTACCACCGCTTGATGGATGCGATCGCGGGCAAAATCTTCTACTTCTTTAACGGTTTTCTCAAATACTGGATAAAAATCGTCACTCTTAGTTGGAAGGGAACTATTGACGCGATTTCCCCGATCAAATAATTTCCCGGCTGCACCTTTAGATTCTGCCAGAGCGATCGCTCCATTGTTGGCTTTGTTGAAGAGTAAAGTCCACTGGTTCCAATTCAGGATTCTAAAAGTGAGTTCGTCTTTTACTACATCGCTGACGACAACACCGCGCCGATCTCTGAGTGGTTCTTTCCCTAAATCTTTTTGGAAATTCCTGTAAATTTTATCCAAGCTTTCGATCACAAAGCGCAACTCGATAAATGCGGGACTGTCTCCTGTAGGGATACCTTGCTCGTGAATTTCATCTATGATGTCCTTCAAATGATCTTGTTGCTGACTCACCACATCAGCCGATCTCCGAGTATCTTCATACAGTTGCTTTAGACCATGAGTTCCTACGTGGGTTTGAATCAATTCCCGCAGCTTACTAAGTCCCCCATCTTGGCTAAAGTAACCTAGCTGTTTGCCCAAATAACTGCGAGTGTTAGATTCTAATAGTTGTTCACTTAATCGTTGCCATTTGTCTTGTAGCCGTTTAGACCGATCTAGGTAATCAGGATAGTCCAAGTTAGCCAAAAACTCTGTTGAACCTGCTTTGACTGTAGTAGAACGTTTTGCCAATTCAGCTAGTCCCAACAGTGGCGACAGTAAAACGATGCGGTCTTTTTGGGTTGTAAAGGCTTCTGCACCGTCAATGGTAGTTTGCAGAACTTTGAGTTTTTGGAAAACGGTTTCTTCTTGTAAATGCCTATCTTCAATGAGCTGATCAAGTTCTCTTTCGCCGCCTTCGCTGTCTAGGGGTAGTTGATCGAAGCGACCTACACCTACGAGAATTAAATCTTTCAGGTCTTGTCCCGGTCGCTGCTGCTGCATCATCGTAAAGATTTTATTGGCGCGATCGCTCCCTGGAGATTTACCATTTAGCAATACCAAAATTGTTTGTACTTCTGCCAATTCTCGCAGCGACAAAAAGGTATCCCTAGCCCCCGAATTAGCAGCCCCCAATCCCGGGAAGTCGATAAGAATAAATTTGGCTGCATTTGTAAAATCCCAAATTTCCCGTGAGATTTTCACATCAATATCCACGCGGCGGATCAGTGGGAAGCTGTTTTGTAATAACTTCGTTGGTAGCCTCTGGGGTGGACTCGGTAATCGGATATGCGCTGGAGGTAGATCCTCAAATTTCAGAGTTTGGATTGCCATTGGCTGTTCAACTAGCTGTAGCCCCTCGCGAGCGGTGATAGCATCAATCTGGTAGCGCCCACCACACATAACTTCCCCATAAGCTTGATAAGCCCGCAGGAATAATACCAACTCCCGGAGTAAATAACGTAGCTCTAAATTGTTACTACTATTCCATGCTTCTTCACACCAGCTAATAATATCTGTGCCAGAGTTGAGTTTCGATACTGGTATAGGAGGAAGCCCTGCTGCTGTCGTCCGTTTATGGGCTTCCCCCAGCATGAAGCGTAGACACTCATGCACTCCTTCATGAGAAAGATAATCTACAGTAAAATTACTTAATTGAGTAGTTGCAAATTCATCTTGTGGAATGATATGTATTGCGGTAACATTACCTGTAGTGGGGTTTTCGCTGACTGGTAAACCATCTGCATATCCAATTAGACTGCCTAGAAGTAAGGTTTTACCACTACTGAATTCTCCCATCACCCCAATTTTGACAGGTGAAGTTGCAAGGTCTACAGTTTTCTGGGCAGCTGACCGCAGACGAAGGAGACAGTCGTCAAGACTAGCTGGAACCCAATCTTCTTGTTTTGAAGGGTGCTGGGGCACAGAATCTATCTTTCGGAGGATGAATTCGCCGTACTCCTTAAAACGGCCCAGTTTATCTGGTTCCATAAAGTAGTTCCCGCCTAACATTAATTTCTGTGAGCTTTATAACATATAAAATGCAATTGCCAGCTATTGTTGCAACGTCTTGATATCACATTTAGTATTTCTCTCATTTAATTTGGGATCTTGGTGTGAGGCGTTTTGAACGGTCAAGACAATTTTGAAAAATCGGGTTTTGTTGAGAAAATTGAAGAGAAATTCAGAAGTCAGAATGGGCTAAACCATCGCTATCCGCTAACAGGAGCCAGAATAAATAAAGTGGGGTTTTATACCATAAGCTGGCTAGATAGTGCTTAGTAAAGATGTGGGTATTAAACCCTTTTATACCCCTTATTTTAAGAAGATGTCCGAAAAGTATTAGGTGAATATAATTCGCTATCATACAAGCAAAATCTGTCTATCGCGCTTGCGCTGCGCTTCGCGCACCACGCAAAAATCATGAAAAATCAAAAAATTCAAACCCACCTCCTTGGGTTCTGTCTGTATAAGGGAACTCCAAAAAATAAATTATCCCAATTTCTGGATTCAATACGACTGTTCCTCCCCCTGCTCCCTGCTCCCTGCTCCCCTGCTCTAAACGCGGTGGGATATTTTTTTAGTTGGAAGTCCTACTAGCCGCGACTCAGAGTCGGCAGTACTCTAATTAATGCTGAATTCTTCTTGATAAAAAATCAATATTTATTTGATATAAAATTTCTGATTATTGTGAATTTCTGATAAAGATGTAAGCGCCTCACCGTTAATAATATAGTTTCCGTGAAGCTAAATCAGGTTTTTAAACAATGCGATTACAGAGGTAATATGAATTTATAGCTAATTTTAAAAAGAAACAAAGTCGAATAGCTTACCTGGCACAGAAATAACTTAAATATCCCCAAAATGCTGACATTAATCTTAATAATAACTTCAGCATTTTCTTCAATTTATTTACAGTAAAAGAAGAATTATTGCCCATATAAAAATAAATAAGGTATTAAAATAAATAGCAGGTTGGCGTGAAAATTATATACATCTACATAACAAATCCTATTTTCAGGCTATTACTTTAATAACTTAGGCAGAGCAGGTAGGCAAAAGTGTTTTCTAAAAAGGTGCAGAGCTACATTAACCAAATCATGGTCACAGAGGAAGAAATACAAGGAAACGCCAAAGGCGATCTGCATCCCGCTCTTTACGAGAGTTCAGGACTGCCAAATCATCCGGGGTCGAATAAAGAGATGATTTGCTCCTCCTGCCTCACTTCTCTAGGAGAGACTGCGCTCAATGACCACCTGCCTTTTGCCTCCTGCCTCCTTCAATGTTGTTGTCTGCATGAAATTACAGAACAGAAACAGGCAAGAGAATTAGCAAAAGCACTAGAGCAACTGCAAGCTGAAACTGCAAAACGCCAAGCAGTTGAAGCACAGTTACGCCAAAAAACATCAGAATTTGCAGCGATTTTGCAAGTGCTTCCTGATTTATACTTTCGTCTTGATATTGACGGAAGTATCTTGGATTACAAGCCAGGAAAGGCGGAAAACCCGTATATCCCAACAGGAAATTGTCAGGGCAAGAGTTTGCGAGAATGCCTACCGACTGTTATAGGCGATCGCTTCCAGCAAGCAATAACTCAAGTACTTGAAACTCAATCTTCAGTCAGTTTTGAATATACCTTACCCCTGCCACAAGGGAAGAATAATTTTGAAGCTAGGTTATTACCATTACCAGACCAGCAAATCATAGTTCTTGTCCGTGACACCAGCGACAAAGTCCAAGCAGCATTAATAGAAAGCGATACTAAGTTTCGTACCATTATTGAAAATGCCAATAACATTATTTTTGCCCTGACACTTGAAGGAATATTTTCCTACGTTTCTCCTAACTGGACTGAAATTTTTGGGCATGAGATTGCAGAGGTTGAAGGCAAATCCTTTGTTCCCTTTATACATCCTGACGATGTGTCTATCTGTGCAGATTATTTCCAAAAAATTGCGACAACAACCGAAAAGCAAGACGCAATTGAATATCGAATAAAACACAAAAATGGCACTTGGCGATGGCATACGAGTAACTCATCTGTTATTAGAGATGCTAATGGTAATGTTTTAAACTTCGTTGGCATTTGCCATGACACCACTGATCGGAAACAAGCAGAAGTTGCGCTCAGAGAAAGCGCCCAACGGGAAGCCCTACTCAATCGTCTTTCTAACCAGATTCGAGCTTCTCTGGATCTCAATTACATTGTGGAAACCGCAGTGCAGGAGATTCGCAACTTATTCCAAATTGATCGCTGCGCCTTCTTTTGGTATCGCCAAGACGCTGAGGTTCCCTACTGGGAGAGTGTATATGAGGCGAAAAGTTCTTTTTTTCCCTGTTTGCTTAACGAACAAGCAAATAATGCAGAAATAGAACTAATCGCAGCCAAAACCTTGAACAGAGAAATCATTCGCATTAATGATGTAGAAACTGTGGGCGATTGCACTGCACAGCAGTTTTTGCAGGATTTTGGTTTCACTGCCTTTATGTCGCTGCCCGTACACACCCAATCTGGTGAAATAGGCACATTTAGTTGTGGTTCTTGTAGTGGCTTTCGTCCTTGGCTGGATAGCGAAGTAGAATTACTACAAGCAGTTACAGTTCAACTAGCGATCGCCATTGATCAAGCCAAACTTTACACCCAAAGCCGTATCGCCGCCCAAACTGCTCAATACAAAGCCCAGCAACTAGAAGCAGCGCTGCTAGAACTTCAACAAACTCAAGCGCAACTGATTCAAACTGAAAAAATGTCCAGTTTGGGACAATTAGTTGCAGGTATTGCCCATGAAATCAATAATCCCGTCAATTTTATTTACGGCAATATTAGCCATGCCCGTGAATATATCAAAGACTTGCTGCACTTGGTAGACCTTTATCAACAGAACTACTGCCCACCAACACCAGAGATTCACGAACAAGTCTACGCCATTGATTTAGACTTTCTCAAGCAAGATTTGCCCAAAATCCTAGATTCTATGAACACGGGAGCCGAACGCATTCGGCAGATTGTCCTATCTTTACGCAATTTCTCTCGCCTTGATGAAGATGGCACAAAGCCAGTGGATATTCATGAAGGTATTGATAGCACCTTGCTGCTGTTGCAAAATCGTCTGAAAGCCAAACCAGGACATTCCGAAATTCAAGTAATCCGAGACTACGGCGACCTCCCACCAGTATCATGCCACGCTGGACACATGAATCAGGTGTTTATGAATCTGTTGACAAATGCGATCGATGCTTTAGAAGAGGGAGTGGGGAGTGGGAAATGGGGATTAGGGGAAGAAGCACTCCCTACTCCCCAGATTCGCATTCGCACCCTCATCCAAGAAGACCATGTAATTATTAGCGTTACCGACAATGGCCCAGGCATGACTGAGGAAGTACGCAAACGCGTATTTGATCCCTTCTTTACTACAAAACCCGTCGGTAAAGGCACGGGCATGGGGTTATCAATTAGCTATCAAATTGTTGTAAAAAAACATGGCGGGCAAATTCAGTGTATTTCAGCACCAGGAGAAGGTGCCGAGTTTGCGATCGCGATTCCACTCACGCAGCAACCCGATTCGTAAATATTACACAAATTTAACTAAAAATTAACCAAATTTTAACCTATTGGTTGTTAACTAAGATTAATTCACTTTTTGCTGCAACATTTAAACCCCCCAATAACCTGAAGTTTACAGGAATTGGGGGATTATTTCTTCTAATACAAGGAAGTAGGAGTAATAGTAGTACTATCTTCGGGTAGGCGTAGCCCAACCCAGGCCATGTCTACAACAGTCTGCGCCTACGTACCTTTCAAAAAAATCCCTAAGTACAAATAATAAAATAGAACCCTGGGATGATACAACCCCAAAATCAAAATAGTATCACCTACACACGCGTTATCCACCTAAGTCATGTAATTGACATAGATATTCCCCAATGGTCTGGAGATCCCACAGTAGAATTTGAAACTGTGGCTGAACTAAATAATGATGGCTATTACCTGCGACGTTTCTGTTTGGGGGAACATAGCGCTACCCATATCAACGCCCCTAACAGTTTTCATGGTTCTGCTGTAGGAATTGACCAATACCCAGCCCAGTCCTTGGTTGTACCTGCGGTGGTCATAGATATTCGCCAATCCACAGCAGTTAATGCTGATTATGCCCTGACTATTGCTGATGTTGTAGCTTGGGAAGAACAATACGGTGAGATTTCTCCTGGTTGCGTAGTTATATTGAATACTGGTTGGCAAAATAAATGGTTGGATAAAAGTGCATTTTTAAATCATGATGCTCAAGGAATTGCCCACTTTCCTGGGTTTGGCAGCGATGCAACTCAATTTTTACTAAATGAACGCCAAATTATTGGGGTAGGAATTGATACTCATGGCGTAGATCCCGGACAGGATAAAAGTTTTGCTATTAACCGCCTAGTTTTAGAACAATCGCGCATTGTCTTGGAAAATCTCACCAATTTGGATCAGCTTCCACCTAAAGGTACTACTCTAGCGATCGGGATTCTTCGGTTGCGTGGTGGTTCCGGTTCTCCTGTGGGTGTGTTAGCGTTAGTGCCTTAATTTTTATAGATATTTGCTTCTCACGCCAATTTTTCAGACTAAAGGCTAGCCTAGAAACCAAGCAAATCTAGTACATATGTTTCAGTAGGTGATCATCTGGAGATTTTCAAGATGACTACTCCCTGATCCCAAATCATCATAAAAGCTGAAACGCTTGTTTCGTAGTACTTACAGGTTACTTTGCTTTAAGAGTGACTTCTGTAACTTTACCCCCCGTAGTCTAGCTAAAAATGTTAGGCTCACTCGTGTAATTCTGTACTAGGAGTTTGAAGGTGAACCAAATTTTAAAGGATTTATCGACACCTGACTTAGTGAGAGTACTCGAAAACAATATGTATGCATTCTTGACGAACTATGGCCATGCACCACATTGCCAACTCAACCGTGGATCTAACCTGATTCGTTTTTCTACCGGCATTTCTTTTCCCTTTTTTAACGGTGTTTGCTGTGCCCAACTACAGCCTGACCAAACCGATGCTATCATTACCGAAACTCTCAACTACTTTATTGCCCAGCAGCTGCCAATGTTGTGGTGGATAGGAACAGCACCTCAGCCACCGGATTTAGGAAAGTATTTAGAAGCCCACGGATTAAGCAATTCAGGTGAATTACCTGTGATGGCGATTGATTTATCGACTTTACCTGAGGAGTTGTTTGTAGTAGAAGATTTGGCGATCGCACAGGTTAAAGATCCCGAAACCCTCAAGCATTGGGTGCGAGTTGCAATGGTGAGCTTTAAAATCCCTGATCCCGAATATAATGCCTATTATGACTTAGAGTTAAGCTTGGGAATAGATTCCAAAGAATATATCCGTTTTATTGGCTGGTGGAACGGTTTGCCCGTTGTAACATCAGCATTGTATCTAGATTCACAAGTAGCAGGTATCTACGTTGTTGCAACAATGCCAGAAGCAAGAGGAAAGGGATTTGCAAAAGCACTAGTATTAACTGCACTGCACAAAGCTTATGCCCTTGGATACCATGTAGCAACATTACAAGCCTCGCAAATGGGGGTAAATATATATCGCCGCATCGGATTTCAGGAGTATTCTAAGATTGGAGCTTACCTTTGGACGGGTCAACTAAATCAAAATCAGTAGCTTTATGACTGGTTAGGAACTTGCAAAGAAATACAGTACCAGCCATTCTAGATTCTAATCCTTCTCGGATTTTGGCCTTTTTCTACCAAACAAACTAGTCATACTTAATCCAGTAACCAACAATCCCAGTTAGTTTTATCTCACTTTTTAGAGACGGCGATATTTGTATCAAGTGTTTGTAACCCTTTAAGAGCTTTCGCTTTATCTTTTGGTTTCAGCGCACCCTTCACCTGGGTTGCAGCATCTTCGATTACATTATAAGTTTTTGAAGATTTAGTTTTGACACCGTCCTCAACCTTAGACCAAGAGTTTTCAAATTAATTGCAGGTTTATGCCTCATCATTTTTAATTGATAACAAAGTGCGATTTGTTACTTTGTTTCTAATTAAAAAGTCTTGAATGCAGTCAACAAATCCTTTCAACTCTAAAATTAACTTAGTAGAACCTCTAAGCTGTTGATGGTAAGCTAATTGTTCTAATTTGTCAGCAGCTAAGTACATAGCTGTGGCTCCAATATTGGCACTAGCGCCTTTAAGGTGATGAGTTTCTCGCACAATTTGCCCAAAGTCATCAACTGCGATCGCTGCTTTAATGATTTCTAAACGGGGTTTAACATCTTCAACGCATACTTGCAATAAATTTAATTCAAATTCTATATCATTTCCCGATACTCGATGCAAGTGTTCCCAATCAATTGCTAGACCAGTAGAAACTGTCTGTTTATAAACAACTGCTTCTTGTTGTGAGAGGATCACGCCTGTCCAATGCTCTAGGGTCGCAGCCAAGTTTTCTTTAAACACTGGCTTACTCAAATAGTCATCCATTCCTGCATTGAGACACATTTCTTCGTCTTCTTTCATCGCATTAGCCGTCATTGCAATCACCACAGGACGACGACGCAGAGCAAAAGTGTCTTCTTGCCAACGATGAATTTCTTTTGTGGTTTCTAAACCGTCGAGAATTGGCATTTGACAATCCATTAGAATCAAATCGTAAGGAATTTTGTCTAATAGCTGCAAAACTTCCTTGCCATTGGCAACAACATCGGCTTTGTAACCCAAACTATCGAGTTGCTTCAGGGCTACTTTCTGATTCACCAAATTATCTTCAGCTAAAAGAATTCTTAACTTAGATTTAGTAGAGGGGTTAGGGAGAGAGGAGGTCAGAATGCCTGAAGTTCTTGCACTCTGGATTTCTTCAGTAGCCTCTAGCTTAGAGCCTCCAGCCCCTTGTTCTGATTCAGACTGAGTTTCTAAAATAGTCGTAATGGCATTGAGGAGCCGTGATGGCTTAATGGGTTTGACCAAATAAGCAGCAAATCCGATTTTGAGCGCCTGCTGCACTTCATCCTGTTGATTAGTAGAGGTGAGCATAATCAAAGGTATCTCAGCAATTGCAGAATTGGTTTTAATTTCTTCTATTGCCATGCCATTTTTTATATCAACCAAGGCGACATCATAGGATTTTCCCTGCTTATCAGCTTTCTGAATAACTTTGAGGGCAGTTGCAATACTATCAGCTTGATCTACCTGCATTCCCCAATAAGTAGCTTGATGGTAGATAATTTTGTAATTAGTAGCGTTGTTATCTATCAATAACAAGCGGCGATTGTTCAAAAGTCCGCGTTCGCATTTTGACAAAACAGGCTCAACTTGCTTCAGAAAAAGTACCTCAAACCAAAACTTAGATCCTTTCCCCATCTGACTTTCTACCCCAATCACTCCTCCCATCAAAGTCACTAGTTGTTTACAGATGGCTAATCCCAAACCAGTACCACCATACTTGCGAGTGGTCGAAGCATCTACTTGGCTAAATGGCATGAAGAGTTTGCGTTGGTCTTCAGGGCTAATGCCAAGACCTGTATCTGTGATGGCAAAATGAATGGTGGCTGTAGTGGGGGAAAGCGAACGTAATTCGGCTTGCACTAATATTTCGCCAGCGCTGGTGAACTTGATAGCATTGCTGATTAAATTCATCAGAATTTGCCGTAGTCTACCAGCATCTCCTTTAATGTAGGTGGGCACCTTGCGCTCAATCAGCGTGGCAATTTCTAATCCCTTGTTATGGGCTGAGGGAGCCAATAATTCCACCACTTCTTCCACACAAGTAGATAGGTCAAAATCTAGAGTTTCGAGAGCCATCTCTCCAGCCTCAAGTTTGGAAAGATCCAAAATCTCGTTGATTAAACTTAAAAGCGCGTCTCCACTACTACGAATTATTTCCAGGAATTCTCGTTGTTCTGGGTCTAAGGGAGTATCTAACACCAAACTGGTCATTCCTAATACAGCGTTCATCGGAGTCCGAATTTCATGACTTATATTTGCTAAAAATGCACTTTTAGTCTGAGAAGCTAATTCAGCTTGGCGACGAGCAATTTCAAGTTCCTGTCGCTGACGAGTTTCTGCTGCTAATAGTTGGGCTTGGGCTAAGGCAATACCTACTTGGTCGGCTATTTGCCGCAAAAGATGAGTTTCAAAGCTAGACCAGTGGTGAGAATCGTCACCCTGATGAACTATCAGCAAACCGCGAAGTTCTTCTTTCACAAGAATGGGCACAACCAAGTTGACTTTGACCCCAAACTGTTGTAATAATTCCAGATTGCTTTGTTGGATTTCCAGCAAATCCAAGTCAGCCAGTCCAAAAACCCGTCCTTGACGGTACTGCTGTAGATAGTACTGCTGTAGATATTCGGCTCGAAAGTAGGGGGCGCTGATGTTTTGCTCTTTGATTGCTGGTAAACCAGAAACCACTGCTTCAATAACGGTAGTGGCAGACTCATCTGGTAAAAGCTGATATATTAAAACTCGGTCAGTTTGGAGAATCTTTTGTACCTCTTCCACAGTGATTTGGAGAATTTCTTCGATTTGCAAAGACTGGCGAATCTTGAGGGTGATTTCGGTAAATAATTGCGATCGCAAGTTTTGGCGTTGTATTTCTTCTTCAGCTTGTTTACGCTGGATAAATTGCCCCACTTGCTCACCGATAGAATTCATTGTTTTGATCAAATCTTGTTCGGGCTGTTGGATTTCATGGTTGAAGCAGGTAATGACACCAAGAATTTTGTGGCCGCTGCGGATTGGAAAACCAACAGCTGCGTGTAATCCTACTTGGGCAGCAATTTTAAAGTTAGGGAAATTAATATCTTTAACGATATCAGCGATCCAAACAGGTTCAGAACTAGCCCAAACCCTGCCAGGTAGTCCAATTCCTGGTGCAAAGGTGGTTCGCCGCTTCAGTGCTTCAAACTCTTGCATCTCAAGGGATGCTTCATACCACATATCGAGAAAACGCAGCACATTTGCTTGCTCATCCACCATCCAAATTTCACCCAAATCCCATGCCAAACTCTCGCAAATTCCTTGCAGGGTTTGGCGAGTAGCTTCTCTAATCGTGGCGGACTCGGCTAAAACGCGGGTTGTAGCATATTGTGCAGTTAAATGCTGTTGCGCTTGTTTACGAGCAGTAATGTCAATGCCAGTACCAACAACGTATTCAACGCAGCCCTCATAATCTTTTAAAAAGGTATTCGACCAAGCAATCAGTCGGCGGCTGCCATCCTTCATTACCCAATAGTTCTCGTGTTCTACGAAACCTCTACCAGTTAGCAATTGCTCAAAAACTGCTTTGACTGACTCCACCTCTTCAGGGAGTAGGAACAAGTTCCAGAAATACCTACCTCTTACCTCATCAAAGGAGTAACCTGTTGTTTGCTCACAAGCTTGATTGAAACGAACGATTTGCCCCTGAGAATCGAGAACTATAACCAACGCGCCAGCTGTATCAAGGACTGCTGAAGTAAAGTTGCGTTCTTGGTTTAAGGTTTCTTCTGTCTTTTTGCGCTCAATGACCTCACGATAGATGAAGTAGTAGACTACAGTAAGAACGATAAAACTTAGGCAGATGGCGATCGCAAGTGTCAGAATTGTGTTCCGAGTCCTGGCTTTTTTTGCTTGTAACTGCTGCTGGAGTCGTCCCTTTTCATCGTTTTCCATCTCATTGATCGCCTTGTGGATATGATCCATGAGATTTTGTTCATCATTTCTCACTAGTACTTGCAATGCCGCCTCTAGTCCCTTATCTTGGCGCAAGTCGATAGTCTGTTTGAGTTCAGTAAGTTTAGCCGTGATCAGAGATTCAAGCGTTGCGATCTGCTGTTGTTGATTCGGTTTATCTGTTATTAAACTCTTCAGTTTGGTAATTTCTTGATCGACATTAGTAAGTGCTGTTTGATAAGGTTTGAGATAAATTTGCTTTCCAGTCATGATGTAACTACTTTGTCTATTCTCAGCATCCTTGATGTGGGAGAGTAGTTTTTCTAGACTGTTGACTTTTTTATAAGTATTTTTTACTATACTGCGATTATTATTAGTTACTCTTGTATTTTGATAAGAAACCACACCAATCAAAGCTAAAATTGCCGACGCTAAACCAAAACCTGCTGCAATCTTTTTGAAAAATTGCTTACGTACCCTCTGCGCTTGTTTACCTTTGTTGGTCACAAGTACCAAATTTGCTAAATTTCGGCGCAATTCCAGTTGCTTGATGACTTGACGGCCTAAGGTTCGTAATGCCTCTATCTGATCTGGAGCCAGTTCTCGTGGTACGTAGTCAAGCACGCAAAGTGTTCCTAGCCTATATCCCTCAGAATTAGTCAGAGGTACACCAGCATAAAACCGAATATTTGGGTCAGAAGTGACCAGTGGGTTGGTGGCAAACCTTTCGTCATCTATTGCATCAGGCACAACCAAAACATCAGGCTGTAAAATAGCATGGGCACAGAATGCGAAATCTCGATGTGTTTCTAGGGTATCTAAACCGACTTTTGACTTGAACCACTGACGGTTTGTATCAATTAAGCTAATTAAAGCAATAGGAGTCTGACAAATATACGAGGCCAAACGGGTGAGGTCGTCAAAGGCGGCTTCAGGTGGCGTATCGAGAATTTTATACTGTAAAAGCGTCTCGATTCTTTGTGCTTCTTTATCAGGTAATGGTGCTTTCATCCTTGAGCCTTATCTAGATTCTGGGGGAAGCAGAGGGCCAGGGGAAAGGAAAACCAAATGCCCAATGCCTAATACATAATGCCCAATGCCCAGTTCAACAAACTTACTTTAATTAATGACAATAGTTTAGTTAAAAGCGTTAGCGTAATTTCACTGAGTTCGATATGTTAAAAAATTAATCAAATGATTAATTCCCTACTGTATTTTTTGTGGGCTGGTTTATTTGAAATAGGGGGCGGCTACCTAATCTGGCTATGGTTGCGCCTATGGTGGATTTGTGCGATCGCGAGGAGTTAGGAGTTATTATTCTCCCCTATTCCCCATTCCCCAATTTAAATGTGTAATTTGCGATCGCTAGCGTTAAAATTTGAGTCAAATAATTGGTAAATTTCGCTAGTCGTGTCTACTTCTTTTAAAACCTTTCCTCTCTGGGCATTTTTCTCGCTGTTAACCAACGGCATTCTAATGTTGGCAGTCATCCTGCTAATTTGGCAACAGCAGAGATTGTCCGCTTTTTTTGGGATAATCACATCCCCGGAACAAATCAGCCTGAACAACTCACCCCAAATTGCGACACCTGATTTGGGCCGCCGTCACCAACTCACTTACCAGGAGTGGGTAGACATCCTTAAGCAAGAAGCCAAGGTAGCGGCTGACCAACGGCCTTTGCATTTAACGATCCTGGCGGGAGATTCTTTAAGTTTGTGGTTTCCCCCTGAATTGTTACCCGAAGGTAGAAATTGGCTCAATCAAGGAATTTCTGGCGAAACCAGCAATGGACTCTTAAAAAGATTGGAGATATTTGACCGCACCCAGCCAGAGGTAATTTTCGTGATGATTGGCATTAATGACTTAATTCGAGGGATGAGTAACAGGGTAATTTTGGATAATCAACGGCAAATTATCAGTTACCTCCGAAAGGCGCATCCCAAGGCGCAAATTGTTGTCCAATCGATTTTGCCACATGGAGGAGAGGAAGCAACCTGGAAAGGACGAGAAAAACTGTTAGCTGTTGCCAATAGTCGCATTCGTGAGTTGAATCAGCAACTCCAAAGCATATCCACCAAAAGGGGTGTCAAATATCTTAATTTATATCCCCTGTTTACCAACAAGCAAGGAAATCTCCGCCGCGAATTTACTACTGATGGCTTACATTTAAGCCCCGAAGGCTATATAGTTTGGCGTTCTGCATTGCAGATTTATAGCGATATCGAATTAAAACCCCAGCGTTAAGTCCTTGGCAAGAAAAAGGCTAAAGGACAAAAAAAAGTAATATCTTTGAATACAACACCGTATAAATTGCGTCTTGGCGCGAGAAAATAAGAAATAGTGGTTTAAGTAGACAAATCTAATGGATACAAAAGCTTTTAAGCGCAGCCTGCAACATTCAGAAAATTATAATCGCAAGGGCTTTGGTCATCAAGCAGAAGTTGCCACGCAATTGCAGTCTGAGTATCAGAGTAACTTAATTCAGGAAATTCGCGATCGCAATTACATCCTGCAACGGGGCGATGTGACAATCCGACTAGCACAAGCTTTTGGCTTTTGCTGGGGTGTAGAACGGGCTGTGGCGATGGCCTACGAAACCCGTCAGCACTTCCCTACAGAAAACATCTGGATTACTAACGAGATTATCCACAACCCTTCTGTAAATCGGCGGATGCAGGAGATGGAAGTAGAATTCATCCCCATTGAAGGAAAGAATAAAGACTTTTCTGTTGTCGGCATTGGTGATGTAGTCATATTACCCGCTTTTGGGGCTAGTGTTCAAGAAATGCAGATCCTTCACGATAAAGGCTGCAAAATTGTTGATACAACTTGCCCTTGGGTATCTAAAGTTTGGAATACAGTAGAAAAGCACAAAAAAATCGATTATACATCAATAATTCACGGTAAATATAAGCACGAAGAAACAGTTGCTACTAGTTCCTTTGCTGGTAAATATTTGATTGTGTTGAACTTGTCAGAGGCAGAATATGTTGCTGACTATATTATTAATGGTGGGAACCGTGAAGAATTTCTGACAAAATTTGCTAAAGCTTGTTCAGCAGGATTTGACCCCAATCAAGATTTAGCAAGAGTTGGCATTGCCAACCAAACCACGATGCTGAAAGGCGAAACTGAGCAAATTGGCAAGCTTTTTGAGCGAACTATGTTGCAGAAGTATGGCCCCACCGAGTTAAATCAGCATTTCCAAAGCTTCAATACTATTTGTGATGCCACCCAAGAACGACAAGATGCAATGTTGGAGTTAGTGGAACATAATTTAGATTTAATGGTAGTAATTGGTGGGTTTAATTCATCAAATACTACTCAATTGCAACAAATTGCTTTTGAGCGGGGAATTCCTTCTTATCACATTGATACTGTTGAACGAATTAAATCAGGAGATTCCATAGAACATCGGCAATTAAATGGGCAGTTAATAACTACAGAAAATTGGTTGCCAAATGGTGAAATTGTTGTGGGAATTACTTCTGGTGCTTCTACACCAGATAAGGTAGTAGAAGATGTGATTGAAAAGATTTTTGCAATGAAAGCAACAACAACACTGGTTTAAAAAAGTTCAACCTCAACCCCTTTTTAATTCCCATTCAGATGTGGTACAACGTTATATCGCAAGGTGTAGGGGCACGGCATGCCGTGCCCCTACAGATGTACTTCACATAAACGAACCGCTATAAACTCATTTGTAATCGCCAATAAAGCAGCAACATCAGCTAAAGGGTGAAAGATGAAGCAAAAATATTATTTTATTATCCAATCAGCGCCTCATACTCATGATATGACCCAATTCAGATCCAGTAATAATCGTCGCCGATCTTAATTGCTAGTGCGCGATATCCACCACTAATCCTGACTGACCACAAATCATTTCCTACTTTTTTGAAATGCAAAGACGGATAAAATTGATTATTGATCCAATGGCGATATGCCTTTCTAGCTTGCTCTTTAACTTCAGATGAAAGTGCAGAATATAATCGTCAAAAATCAGGGGTTGTTAAGGATTTCATCTAACGGTTTCACGCGATTAGTTTCAATATCTGCTTTTGCACGCAGCATTAACTGATTCAATCTACCAGATTTTGATATCTGCTTCAATTTGCTTGTCCCAAGCATCGTTAAGATATTCTTGGAGCCAGTTTGATAAATCCCGCATTTCACCTTCAGACAGTTGCATAATAGCGGCTTCTATTTCTGGGAGTGAGTTCATCCTATTATCCTCAATCCAGCACTATGAACTATATCCTACCAAAATCTACAAAATAATTCAGAATTAAAATAAGCGTCAAATCTTAATTATTAATCATGAATTAGCATGACAGAGAAATGGCTTTCTATCGTCGGCATCGGGGAAGATGGGTTACAGGGGTTAAGCGCGATCGCTCGTTCTCTAGTCAATCAAGCTAAAGTAATTGTAGGAGGCGATCGCCATTTAGCAATGCTCCCTACAGATGACCAACGTGAGAAACTAGTCTGGACATCTCCCATTAGCACTTCAGTTGAGGAAATCATCCAGCGTCGGGGTCAGTCAATTTGCGTACTTGCAAGCGGCGATCCGATGTGTTACGGCATTGGTGTCACCTTGATGCGGCGAATTCCCGTCTCTGAAATGACGATTATCCCCGCACCTTCAGCCTTTAGCCTCGCCTGTGCCAGGGTGGGATGGTCTTTAATTGAGGTGGAAACCTTGAGTTTGAATGGTCGTCCATCATCTCTGCTTCAGTCTTACATTTACCCAAAAGCGCGATTGTTGATTTTGAGTGAAGGGAAGGACACACCTGCCATTGTTGCGGAAATTTTGACAAATCGCGGCTATGGTGGCAGTAAAATTACCGTATTGGAGCGTATGGGTGGCGCTCATGAAAGAATTGTGGAAGGGACGGCTGCATCTTGGAGTGAAACTGAAGTTGCGGCTTTGAATGCGATCGCAGTTGATTGTATTGCTGATCCTGGGGTTATCTCATTACCAAGATTACCAGGATTACCAGATAACGCTTATTACCATGATGGACAGTTAACGAAGCGTGAAGTTAGAGCAATCACCCTAGCAGCTTTAGCACCCACACCGGGAGAATTATTATGGGATGTTGGCGCGGGTTGCGGTTCAATTTCTATTGAATGGATGCGGAGTGATACTCGGTGTCGAGCGATCGCGATCGAGCAAAATGCTTCTAGACTACTATATATTGCTGATAATGCCGCTACTCTCGGTACACCAAATCTGCACATCATTGAAGGTAAAGCGCCCCATGCCCTGAAAGACTTGTCTACACCAGATGCGATTTTTATTGGTGGTGGAGTAACAGCAACGGGACTTTTTGATATTTGCTGGAAAGCACTGCGGCCAGGCGGGCGTTTGGTGGCAAATGTGGTGACGGTAGAGGGTGAGCAAACTTTATTTCAATGGCATGAACAAGTCGGTGGCGATTTAGCTCGTATTGCCATCCAACGGGCGGAACCTATTGGTAAATTTTTGGGCTGGCGAGGAATGGCGGGCGTGACGCAATGGGTAGTTGTAAAAGGTATTGGGTAATCGGCGGAAAAATTTTGGAACAAATTTATTTCTGGCAACAGAGGGCGAATTTTATGCAAAAGAGTTTTTATTGTTACAAAAGTTTACCTTGACTAACTTAAAGTTTTGTAACAAAATCCAAATTTTGCATAAAAGCCCACCTAAAAAAGCTGATAGATAAATAGAAGTACTTCAATACTTGTCTAGTACTTCACGAACTACTTTGCTGCTGCCTTTCTTTCCCTATGGGACGCTCCGCGAAGGGGAAGTAAAGCTTCTGACCCGTGCCAAATATGAATTTCTCAGTGACATGATTCCAGAACCAAAACCCGGTGGTCGAAAGCGTGAAGTCGATATGTGGCAAGTTCTCAACGCGATCTTTTATGTTCTTGTAGAGGGAGTGCTATGGCGAGCTTTACCCGGTGACTTTCCCGTATAGCAGACGGTGTACACCTATTTTCGTAACTGGCGCAAAGACGGAACATGGCTGAAAATTAGTGATGCCTTTTGAAATCAATTCCTGAAAGTTGAAAGGAAAAAACACATGGATATTATTGGTACAAATGAGGACGATTTTCTTGCTGGCACTACTGGCAACGATCGCATTGATGCTTTCGATGATGACGATACTATTGTAGCCTTAACCGGTGACGACGTAATCTTTGGTAACGATGACGAAGACCTGATCGTTGCTGGAGCAGGAAACGACACAATTGATGGTGGGGATGGCGACGATTTAGTATTTGGAGATGCTGGGAACGACTCCATTGATGGCGACAATGGGGTTGACGTGCTCAATGGAGGGGACGGCAATGACCGCATCATTGGTAACAATGACAATGACCGGATCTTCGGTGATGCAGGGAATGACACCATTAATGGTAATGATGGAGATGACATCCTCAATGGCTCTGATGGCGCCGACGTAATTTCTGGCGACGCTGGAAATGATCGAGTTTTTGCGGGTACTGGGAATGACACGGTATCAGGTGGCGGGAGTAATGACCAACTCAATGGTGATGCAGGCAATGATCTTGTTCAGGGTGAGGCTGGTAACGACACCGTATTTGGTGGGACTGGAGTTGGAAATGACACCCTTACTGGGGAAACCGGCACGGACTTATTGATTGGTGGAGCTGGAAACGACTCTTTATCGGGTGGTGATGGGAGCGATCGCCTGATCGGCGTTGAACCTTTTGCTCCAGGATTTGGATCGATTGTTAATGAAGTTGATACCTTAACTGGCGGGGCTAATGGCGATACCTTTGTTTTAGGAGCAGGTAATGAAATTTTCTATGATAATGGCAATAATAGTGACTACGCCTTGATTACTGACTTCAATATCAGCCAGGACTTTATTGAACTACCTGAATCTACCTTTAGCTTGGGTATTATCTCTATTAATAATGCCGTAGGGACAGGGATATCTTTTAACAACGACTTAATCGCGGTTGTTGAAGGAGTTTCAATTTCAGATTTTAGCAGTGGCTTTGATTTCGTCTAAACACATATCACTAAGAGTAACATTACTATCGATTCTGGTGATTTCTCGTTACAAGATGGCGCTCGACTTAATGCCTCAACCCTTGAACAAGGCAATGCAGGTGCAATCAAAGTTAATGCTGCTGATTTTTTTACTATTTCTGGCAAGAGTGCCAACTTTACCAGTGGCTTGTTCGTTGATTCTCAAAGTCCGACGGGTACTGCTGGGGATATTATCATCACCTCACCCAGAGTTACCTTAGATAACCAAGGCCTACTCAACGCCCAATCTGCATCGGGAAATGGTGGCGACATCAACATACCAACTGATTTACTCCTTCTGCGTCGTGGCGCTCAATTTTCCACCACCGCAGGCACAGCCCTAACTGGTGGTAATGGTGGCAACATTAATATTGATGTCCTCGGAAAAAACCTGTACTTTGCTTGGATGAGCGCCCATATCAACTAGTAGAAGAAGTAAGACTTCCAATACCCGCAGAACCAGGACAAGCTGAACGTTATGATTATGAGTATAAACTTAACGGCGTAGTAAATTTATTTGCCCTTTTTGAACCTTTAGCTGGATGGAGGCATATTGAAGTTACACAACGGTTTAGCCATACAAATCATCCAATGTTTCTGTTGTCAGCGATCGCCACCTTCAATACATTGAATTTTAGATCTGTCCGGCTGTTACTACTAAATCTGCGGTTAAATCCAGCGCAGGGAAAATCACTGATTGAATTGCTTTGGTCCCCTGAAACACAGATTCTTCATATAGTCCATCTACCAGAGTTAGTAGAGTTATTTGGGCTTTCTGGTGGCATTTCAACCAACTCTCCATCCACAAGCTCATACTTGGTATCTGTGCCATCATCATAGGCAAGGTACTCCTCAAGGGTAAGTTTCTTGACTGCTGTGGTCATAAACCCTTTTTTACTTTCTAAACTTACATTTTACTAATTTTTGGATATTTCAATACTGGCATATTCCAGCACTCGTTCCCACTCCCAATTCTACGCCGTCTCTACCAGTATTTCTTTACCATCGGTGAATTGGATGAATTCTTGCCCATTATCATAAAACACATCAGCAATCAGCCGATTACGTACATTGTAACCCCAGTGAGAGATTGCGGAATTCCACCACGAATGTCGGTGAGGATTGCAGAGCGTGGTAGTTCCATGTATTAGAGTTGTCGGGAAATAGTGACTAAAATCGCTGAAAGGCTTAGGGAGTCTGGGTTTCAATAATTTTGGTCAGAAATCAATAAAAAGCTTGCCACAAGCAGATTTCAAGGATTTTTGAGCTTATTACCCAACAAGTCTATTCATCACGCCACGTAGACCGTTTCCATTGGTCTTGCAAAGCTCGGATCAAAATCGCGTTTGGGAAAAAAGCAATCGAAGGGATTAGTTTATTTACCAGCCTCATCCATCTTTAGCCAGTTAGCAAAGTTCTTTGCAGCAGATAAAATCCTTTAGGAAAAGCAAATTGATATATTGGTAGGTTTTTTAGCAAGTGTTACAGATAATAAAAATTGATTCTTTGATGCAGTTATTTTAATTCATTAAACGAGAGTTCTCATTATTAGAGCTATATAGTTATGCCAACCGCACTCAAAAATATACAAACTAAAAACCTAATTTCAATTGGTTTGCTAGTTTTTGTCCCGATTGCCATTGTCGCAAAAAAGTTAGAATGGGATGCATTAATAGTGTTTGGGCTTTCAGCAGTTGCAATCATTCCGTTAGCAGTTTGGCTGAGTCAGGCAACAGAAGAAATTGCTGTGGTTTTAGGGCCTTCTATAGGAGGTTTGTTAAATGCAGTCTTCGGTAATGCAACTGAGCTAATTATTGCTCTAGTAGCTCTCAAACAAGGCTTAGTAGATATTGTCAAAGCCAGTATTACCGGGACAATTATCAGTAATTTACTGCTGGTAATGGGGCTATCTATGTTGCTAGGAGGTTTACGCTATAAGGAGCAGACTTTTCAGCCAATGGCAGCACGAGTCAATGGTTCGACAATGACACTAGCAGTGACTGCAATTGTACTCCCGGCAATGGTGATTACTACATCTAATGTGGTCGAGCAAAGCGCTATTACTAAGCTGTCGATTTTTGTAGCAGTTATTTTAATTGTAGTTTATGGTTTGACCCTGTTATTCTCCTTGAAGACTCACAGCTACCTATACGATGTTGGGGTTGTAGAGCTAGAAGATAAGGTTTCTGAAGACCAGACCACAGAGCAAGATAAACATTCTTTGCCAAACTTGAGCCTTTGGGTTGGTATTTTGCTTGTAGCAACAATTGGTATAGCGTTCGTGTCTGAGATTTTTGTCGGTGCAGTTGAAGAGGCAACAAAAGGACTAGGATTGACACCTTTGTTTACCGGAGTAATTCTGTTACCACTAGTTGGAGGTGCAGCCGAATATGTAACTGCTGTCCGAGTAGCGATTAAGAACAATATGGATTTGGCAGTATCTGTAGCAATGGGATCGAGTCTACTAGTTGCTTTGTTGGTTGCGCCGCTCCTTGTATTAGTTGGGCAGGTGATTGGGCAGCCAATGGACTTAAACTTTAACTTGTTTGAGGTTGTTGCAGTGATCATTGCAGTGGTCATTGCCAACTTAATTAGTTTGGATGGTCGCTCTAACTGGTTAGAGGGGATGTTGCTGCTAGCAACCTATGCTATATTGGGTGCTGCCTTTTACTTCCATCCAGTTTGAGCGCTAATCCTTGTTGCTGTTTAATGTTATTGAAACTTCTTGCCAATTTGCGCCCTCCTGTAGCAATCATTCAATATCTTGGTTGATATGTCATCGGCTGGGGCTGAGGGTAGGGCGACCGCATTAAAAGATATTAAGGGCAATCTTTAGAAGGTTTTTTATAACTTTTTGGAAATAATTTATCAAACACCAACAATATCCCCCAATCTCATCCAATATTGGGGGATACACTTAATCAGTCGGCATCGCTAAAGTAAATTGGTTCTACATGATCCAATACAGATTCATCAGCGATAATCTGTGTTCTTGTGCTAAGAGATGTAACTTGGGTGTAAGGATTCAGGTGGCAGAGTATTGACAAAGGGAACAGTTGAGGGGGAGTATCACACATATGAACCAGAACCTGCCGTACTGTTTTAGACCGAGAAAGCTTGAACCAGTTATCGAAAGAACAACTGGTAGAGATGATTATTGAGCAGAACAAGGTGATACGTGAGTTACAGAATAATAATCTACGAACTACACCTTGAACTAGAACGGTTAAAAGTCAGCAGAGATGGGTAAAACAGACACAACCTAAGAGGTTGTTTGAAAAGTGGTTGGCTGTGATTTTAGGCACTTATTGATCCCCCCTAACCCCCCTTAAAAAGGGGGGAACCGGAATCAGAGTCCCCCTTT